>NZ_JAQZSD010000037.1:0-53295 GCF_028674935.1 Lysinibacillus sp. CNPSo 3705
GTACGCTCCGATAGTTGTTTTTCTTATTATAAACTTAAAAACAAAAAGACCCTATAAGATGACCTTTTTAAAGTGTCTATCCTATAGGGTACATTTTACTAATCAGATGCCTTTTAGTTATTATGCCTCGGCATCATTGAGCTCGGAATCAGCTTAGTGCTTGCAAAGAACTCCTTTCCGTCCCATGACATCCGCAAGAGGCTTTAATTTCTTTAATAGCAGATAATTGGGCACCCACTGAAAAGTGAACGTCTCTAATATCTATAGGGTGGGGTGTCTGTCGCTTTGCTTTCAGTCAAAAAACATCTAGATGACACTACGCTTTCGCTACCAAAACACTTGTACCTGTCACTACGCTTTCGGTCAAAAGACACTTGTAGCTGACGCTTCGCTTTCGCTACCAAGACATCTGTACCTGTCGCTACGCTTTCGGTCAAAAGACATTTGCTGAAAAAAGTTAGATTTCTGTTACTGTTACTTGTGGTGCGCCAAAACGGGATTTTGCACCGTGCATAACTGGCCCTACATAGTCATTTAATGCCCAACCGTGAGCGATTGCAGCTGAAACGAATTCTTTTGCTTCAATTACAGCTTCTTGTACTGAAAGACCGTTTGCAAGGTTTGCTGTTACGGAAGCAGCAAATGTACAGCCAGCCCCATGGTTATAAGTTGAAGCTACTTTTTCAGATTCTAATAAGTAGAATTTTGTACCGTCGAAGAATAAGTCAGTTGCTTTTTCAGTAGCTAACGCTTTTCCGCCTTTTATCACAACGGCTTTAGCACCAAGGTCGTGAATTTTACGAGCGGCTATTTTCATTTCTTCGATTGTTTTTGGTGTCCCAGTGCCAGCTAATTGGCCAGCCTCAAATAGGTTAGGTGTTGTAACTGCAGCTAATGGTAAAAGATGTTGAATCATTGCATCTGTATTACCAGGGTTTAATACTTCATCTTCACCTTTACATACCATTACAGGGTCAATGACTACGTTTGCAGTACCAGATTTTGCGATAGCATCACCTGCGATACGAATAATCTCTTCCGTTGACAGCATACCAGTTTTTATAGCGTCAATGCCTGTTGAAAGAGCAGTATCGATTTGTTTTTGTAAAAGCTCTGTTGGTAATGGTGTTACGTTATGAGTCCAACCGTTTGGATTCATTGTTACGACAACTGTTAATGCCACCATGCCATATGTGCCGTGCTCCTGAAATGTTTTAAGATCGGCTTGCATACCTGCGCCACCTGATGTATCTGAACCAGCAATTGTTAAAGTTTTTTTAAGAGCCATGTGGAATATCTCCTTTATAGATAAAAGTTTTAAAATTACCATCTAGTATAGTCTTATTCTGATGCTGTAAAAATAGTCAGAGTTAGATATTTTTAGAAGGTCAGTTTAACTTCTTTCAGTAGAAGTCTTCTATTTCTATAGACGCTGTGATGAATGTGGTTTTTCTCACTTTTCATCTGAAGGAAGTTAAAGCCTCCACCGGATTCACAGAATCGGAAAGGCGTTAAGGATGTTAGCCTAAAACCATCGATCCGTGCAATAACGGCTAACTGACCTATATCGCTGCCGCTACTTTAGCACTGCGCTTTCGCAAAAAAAAACAGTTGCAGCCGCTCGTTAGTACAGCGCTTTTGCATAAAAAACAATTGTTGTTGCCGCTACGTTAGCACTACGCTTTCGCACAAAAAGCATTTGTCGCTGCCGCTACGTTAGTACAGCGCTTTCGCATAAAAAACATTTGCAGGCCTAAGCGTAAAGCCGATTCGGACGCAATTATGCCAAGGCATAATTGAATTGGATACTTGAATTCAACATTATTTTTTTGTACCGTTGTAAGAAGAGAGAGGGGCTTATATTACAATGAAACAAGTATTCCCGAATGATTGGCAAGCAATACTTGCAGAAGAAATAGAAAAGACATATTACACAAAGTTACAACAATTTGTAGATCATGAATATTCAACACAAACAATTTATCCACCGATAAATGACATAATGAACGCATTTAATACGACGGCCTATCAAGATGTAAAGGTCGTAATTTTAGGTCAGGATCCGTATCATGGACCAAACCAAGCACATGGATTAAGCTTTTCGGTCATGCCGGGAATCAAACATCCACCAAGCCTACGAAATATGCTACAAGAATTACAAGATGACCTTGGCTATCCAATCCCTCAAAATGGAACATTAACAAAATGGGCGCAGCAGGGAGTAATGTTATTGAATACTGTATTAACTGTTCGAGCAGGTCAAGCGAATTCTCATAAAGAACAAGGATGGGAGCGATTTACCGATGCTGTAATCGATAAATTAGCATCAAGAGATAAACCAATTATTTTCGTGCTTTGGGGTAAACCAGCACAACGTAAAAAACAATTAATTCGTAAATACTCAACAGCGCATTTAATTTTAGAAGCACCTCATCCAAGTCCATTAAGTGCTTATCGAGGTTTTTTCGGTAGTAAACCATATTCGAAGATTAATGCACAGTTAGTGGAATGGGGAGAGCAGCCAATTGATTGGAATCTAGCATAGATTGGCATAGATCGCTATCTTCATTCAATAATTTTTTTAACGAAAGCGAAGCAACAGCTACAAATGTTTCCTGTAGCGAAAGCGAAGCAACAGCTACAATTAGACAAGGCGAAATTGAATGCACATCACTTATCGTTTCATGTTACAGTTAATAATAGAAGAAAGTGAGGAACAACGATGAAGGTAAATTGTTTCAAATGTCAATATTTTAAAGTAACGTGGGACCCAAAAACTCCACGGGCATGTGCAGCTTATGGCTTTAAAACGAAGCAAATACCATCTGTTGTCGTTAAACAATCCTCTGGCACAGACTGTTTGAAATTTGTGCCAAAAGCAGAAAGTGGGAGAATGTAATGATTCCTTATCAAGCCGTTATTCAACAACTTGAAAAACAATTATCTGGTGTTAAAAATGCTGGAGACGAACAGCAAATTCGTGAAGCCTTAACGGCAATCCGAGCATTATGTGATGTGGTATTAGACTCATCTGACGATATTTCTAAAGCCCAGTCAAAACATCTACCACAAATGCTAGTGTCAGAACCGAAGCAAACAAGCTTATATACTGCAAAAATTGAAGAAGAAGACGGAGCAAATGGTGATTCAATTTTTGACTTTTAATGATCTTCTTCAGTGAAGACGCCACTTAAAAGGTGGCTAGATGAATGCGGATGTGGTTCCTTTTCAGTAGGTGTCCTAAAGCCTACTGAATGAAGATAAAGCCCCCGGTGGATTTTGATAGGAATAAATTGTGCAACACATTTCAAAATCGGGACCATTGTTTATCTGCGCGAAAGCGACAGCGGCAATTAGCCAAGGCGAAATTGATTAAAGGTAGGGATAATGACATGAAAAAGTTTATCGTAACAGGTGCACTCCACGGCTTTTTAGCAGTGGCATTGGGTGCATTCGGTGCACATGCTTTAAAAGAGGTTCTAGACGATTATAGTCGCGGAATTTGGGAAACTGCTGTTCAGTACCAAATGTTTCATGCCACGGCTATACTGGTGATTGGCATATTGATGAGCTCGAAACTACTAGGTCAAGTAAAGCAGTTAAATTTAGCTGGAATCTTTTTTAACCTAGGTATTGTCTTCTTTTCAGGAAGCTTATATGTACTGGCAATTAGCGGCATTAAAGTTCTAGGTGCCATCACGCCAATCGGTGGTGTTCTATTTTTAACAGGCTGGGTTCTAATTATAGTTGCTGCCCTTAAACATGCGCGTTGAAAATTGAATATAATATTTTTCCAAAGTTACTCCTTTGCACTATGTGTGAAGGGGTTTTTTTGTTGGAAACTAGTAATGGGTTAAGAGAATTTTCCTTCGTAATGAACAATATAATTACAATACAATGGTTAGTTTTAATTCCTATTGTTTTTGTAAGGATTTATAGTACACTATAATTATCAAATAAGTTCGACAAATAGGGAGTGAGGTTTTGTGATATGGAGAAGCTTTTTACTTTACTAGATCATAACTATGATGAAATGGTAGCGATTCGTCGTCATTTACATGAATACCCGGAATTATCCTTTGAGGAAGTGGAAACTCCAGCCTATGTAGCTGCTTTTCATCGAGCATTAGGACATGAGGTTCGTGAGCACGTAGGTGAACGTGGTGTTGTTGCTACTTTACGTGGAGGGAAGCCAGGTAAAACAGTGGCATTACGCGCTGATTTTGATGCACTGGCAATTCAGGAGGAAAATGACGTCCCTTATAAATCAAAAGTGGATGGTAAAATGCATGCATGTGGACATGATGGTCATACTGCAACATTACTAGGGCTTGCTAAAGCACTTCATGCAATAAAGGATGATATTGCGGGCAATGTAGTATTTATTCATCAGCATGCAGAAGAGATGGCGCCAGGTGGAGCAAAGCCTATGATTGAAGATGGCTGTCTAGACGGGGTAGATGTTATTTTCGGTACACATTTATGGGCACCAACACCGTTTGGAGATATATTGGTGAGAGACGGGGCGATTATGGCTGCTGCGGATAAAGTGGAAATTACAATTCATGGCAAAGGTGGTCACGGTGCGGAGCCTCATCATTCTATTGATGCAGTTACTCTTGCGTCACAGTTTGTAGTCAATGCACAGCAGATTATATCTCGACGTATTGATCCATTAAAGTCAGCTGTCTTAACGATTGGTCATTTGGAGGCGATTAATCCTTTCAATGTTATTGCCGAACGAGTAGTATTAGCTGGAACAGTCCGCACTTTTGAAGAGCAGGTACGTAAACAAATGGAGCAAGAACTTGAGGCAATTTTACATGCCACTTGTTTGGCATTCGGTGCAAGCTATGACTATCGTTATACAAGAGGCTATCCACCGGTGTATAACCATGTGAAAGAAACAGAATGTATTGCACAACTTGCAGCAGATATACCAGGAGTAGAAAATATTATTACGTGTCCACCGTTTATGATTGGTGAGGACTTTGCGTATTATTTAGAGAATGTACCAGGAACATTTTTCTTCACAGGTGCTAAAAAGCCAGAGTGGGAAGTAGCATATCCTCACCATCATGCACGCTTTGACTTTGATGAACGTGCAATGTTGATTGCTGCTAAAACATTAGGAAAAGCAACATTGCAGTTTTTACAAGAAAATCAATAGTAAATAAAAATTGGCATGCTAGGAGATATCCTAACATGCCAATTCTTTTGATCTAATGGCAATATCCACACAGATTCCTCGTTTCATACTACTAACACATTTGCGACGCATGCAAGGATACGAGACTCAATGAGGAGTCTAACGAAATTTGCAATGCGACGAAGCTTAAGTAAAACAGAGCGAAGGAGCAAGCCGATTAGCCTATAGAGGAGATGGATTTTACCATTAAGAAAATATGAATTTTTGAATAGCTTTTTCTTATGGATTTTGGTTAAAATAAGCCATTTCTTCATCATATTCAGCGAAATCAAAATAAATCATTGGGAAAAGGAAACGATGATTCGATTTGAGTTCACGTAAAATAACATGGTCTCGACCGGCTGCTTCTACAACGCCTCGCACAGTTTTTGTGTTTTTTCCTTGCTCAACCGCATGCTCGAAGGAAAAATGGAAAGTTCCAGGCTTTCCGCGATTTAATCGGAAAATATTTTCAATATACGATTGCTCCCGTCCAGTTGGTCGTGCTCCAGTCGTCTGTGGAGGCATTACCTGTGGAGGCATTTGTTGTTGCGTTGTCGGTGTCCAATAATAAGGCATCATAAGTTATCAACCTTCTTTCTTTTAGATTTGAGGACAATCTTCTTCGGTTGGCGAGAAGAAGCAATGTGCTTTGAATCTCCCCGTATTCCACTGACCATACCATTGTGCTGGACAATCTCCCTCAGGTCTGAAAAACCATAGAGAACGAGTCGCTGGATGGAATCTTTCGCCTTGAATAACTCTCTTCGCTAATCGAATGTCTTGATCACGTGCGCGTTGATAAAAGTAGCCTTTTTGTGTCGCTTCAAAGCCTCCAGGACGCTGAAAAACCATTTGTTCAATTGTACGAACATCCGTAAAATCTAAACAATCGGCTCGTACACGATTGACGCCAACATTGCCGACCATCAGCATACCTAAATTTCCTTCACCTTCTGCCTCAGAGCGCATAAGCCTTGCTAGCATGGCTGTTTGTGCATCATTCGTCTTTATAACGGCGATTTTTACTCCTCCTCGCAGACAGTATATGCATGATGGTATTGTAGACATGTTTAATTTTAACTTTTTTCAGTAAGTGTTTTGGTAGCGACAGGTACAGGTGTCTTGGTAGCGAAAGCGAAGCGTCAGCTACAGATGTTTTTTGACCGAAAGCGAAGCGACAGGTACAGAAGTCTCCTATCTCTATAGGCGTAAGATGAATGCGGGGCAGTGGATGTCCTAACGCCTGTACCTGCTAGGGGTGGATGTCACGTAATCGGAAAGGGGCGCATTTATGCGATAACGGCTAATTGACCTGCATCCTGCTGCTGACGCCACGCTTTCCCGAAAAAACATCTGTAAGCCTAAGTGCAAATCTGATTCAGGACGTAATTAAAATTGAAAGAAATTCACAATTTAAAAATGCTACGCATATATTAGTAATACGAGTAGTCTGTAAAAGTAGATATTCAACACCAAACGTAAGCTATATAAGTTGATTGGAGTGAAGATGAGGTCCTTGGGAAACAGCGTCACAGATAAGACCCCGAAGCGTAAACGAGTAGGGGAACGAAGGCAAAAAGCATCAGTCCTGTGGTAACGCCTTGTACACTTTCACATAGAAAACACTTTTTCTTCCGATGTCCCAAGGAAACCGCCTAGCCAGGAACGGAAATCAACCCCACGTTATGGTGATGAGCCAAAATTTTATAAATAGAGATAGAATGGGAACATGGGATAGGAAATTGCATGTGTATTGAATACATGTGAGGTGATAGGGTATGGAGATTGGTGTTTGGGTAGGCATTTTGTTGAGTGCTGTGCGGGCATTTTTAGTAGGGAGTTTTTACGGACAGCCACTCCATTGGTATCTCTTAATATTAATGATTGTAGTAGGATTTTTTATCCATACGATTATACTAATTTTGAAAGTTAACGATGAAAGGTCTTTAAAATAAGAAAGTGTCATCGCGGTTGGTGGCACTTTTTTATTTTTTTGATTAAGTAGATGAAATCTAATGTTTTGTAAGTATATTAAAAATAAACTGTGACATACTAAAATGGAAAATTATTTTTTGCTTTTATGAAGGAGTGTTATAATGCATAATTTTGGTACGTTTGTAGCAATTATCATAAGTGCATTCATGGCAGTTGGTATAGCAGAATACTATCATCAACCATATAATTGGTATTTAGTTTTTCTTATGATTCTAACGGGCTTTTTTATTCATACAATTATTTTAATATTGGAATCAGAGAATAACGAAGAACGTGAATATTAAAAAATGAGAGTCCACGACTATGGACTCTCATTTTTTTCTATATTCAGCTGAAGACTCCCACCTTATGAAGTCAGTGAGATGAATCCATTTCCAAACATCTACTGAATGATGATCAAGCACCCTGACGCAATGACGCCAAGGCGATGATATTTAAAAGCAATTTAGACAGTTAAGAATTTCACAAGTTTCTCGTTATCAAGAAGGTTACCAACGAAGAATGCACCAAACTCACCATAGCGAGCTGAAACTTCATCAAAACGCATTTCATATACTAATTTTTTGAATTGTAGTACGTCATCTGCAAATAGTGTTACGCCCCATTCGTGATCATCAAAGCCAACAGAACCAGTAATGATTTGTTTAACTTTACCAGCATAGCCACGACCAATCATACCGTGAGAACGCATTAGAGATTTGCGTTCATCCATTGAAAGCATATACCAGTTGTCATTGCCTTGACGACGTTTATCCATAGGATAGAAGCATACATGCTTAGCACGTGGAAGTTCAGGATATAGACGAGCACGCACGTGTGGATTTTGGTAAGGATCTTCGTCTGACTCACCTGCTAAATAGTTAGAAAGCTCTACAACAGATACATACGAATATGTAGGAATTGTAAAATCAGCAATCGCTAATTTATTGAATTCAGCTTCAAGCTCTTGTAGCTCATCCATTGTTTCACGTAATGTCATAATCATAAAGTCAGCTTTTTGACCAACGATTGCATAAAATGCATGAGCACCTGTTTTAGCGATATCAGCTTCGTTTAATTTTTCTAAATATGCAATGAATTCCTCTACTGCTGCTTGGCGTTCCTCAGCAGAAACTAGTTTCCATGAAGCCCAGTCAATTGAGCGGAAATCATGTAAAGCGTACCAACCATCTAAAGTAATTGCTGCTTCATTCATTATTAAGAACACTCCTTTATAAGTGAATATCTTTCAAATTTTAGTTTATCATAGTTTGTACAGATTCCCTAAGTCCATGATTGCATTTCACGAATTTGACACCTTCGATAGATAATGTATTCTAAAGAGAATAGATGTAGATAGAGGAGTTCCAATCATGAAAAGTATTTTACAACAGCCGATTTGGCGTTTTTACGATCAATCCATTAGCGCGAAGCAAAGATCGCCACTTGAATCCTTTGCAACAGACGATACTTTATGTCAGTTAGTAGGTCAATTAGCTTCTCCACCAACTATTCGTACATGGGTACATGATGCATCGGTTGTGCTTGGTATTCAGGATCACCGTTTACCATATGTGCAGCAGGGGATGGACTTGCTCAAAGAACGTGGCTATGATCCTATTGTACGCAATTCAGGCGGATTAGCAGTTGTGCTTGATGAAGGTGTACTGAATATTTCTATTGTTTTATCTGAACAAACGGAAGCACTAAGCATTAATGATGGCTATGATGTCATGGTAGCTCTAGTAAAAGGTTTGTTCCCTGAAGTATCGGATCAAATTGAAGCCTATGAAATTGTAGGCTCCTATTGTCCAGGTTCTTATGACTTAAGTATTGCAGGGAAGAAATTTGCTGGTATTTCTCAGAGACGTTTACGTCAAGGAGTAGCAGTGCAAATTTATTTATGTATTGAAGGAAGCGGTTCTGAACGAGCAGCACTCATTCGTGACTTTTATGAGAAAAGTCTAAAAGGTGAGGAAACAAAATTTACGTATCCTAACATCGTCCCTGAAGTGATGGCGTCATTATCTGAACTTATTGATGCATCATTAACAGTGGAAGCCGTTGTTATTCGTTTACAGCAGCTTCTTCACAATATGGCAGAAGAAATTCGGGCTGAATCTTTTCATGATGAAGAATTAACGCAATATGCGTTTTATTTACAACGTGTTTTAGAGCGGAATAAGAAAATGCTAGAACCGAAACTTTAATCAAAAATCATTTCAAAGAAAAAAGCGATGCTGCTAATTAAGCGCATCGCCGTTTTCTTGTGCATAAGGACTACTTACAACAAGATTTCCGTTTTTCTCCATTTTAAAAACAGGTGCAATTCGTTCTTCCTCTTCATCTAGTGTTACTAGTCGTCGAGCTCGGTTCATAATTTGTACAAATTGCTCGTAATCTTTTCGAATAGCTCTATTTTCTTCTTCTAGCTGTGTTATGGTTTTTTCTAGTTTTTTATTTTTCTCAGATGTTACGTGTACTAGTTGTCTCCATTTTGTAGACTCATTACCTATTTCACCAGAGTGCTGTAAACGTAATAAATAAGCTATGACAATATCAAGATTTAATGCAGAAAGAGGAATTGATTTACCCTCTGCACCACTACTATTAACTGTAAACATACTAGAAGCACGGCGTCTTGCTGGAGCTCCCAACACTCGCATTCTTTCTTTTCTTTCTTTTTTTGCTTGTGATAATTGTTCCTCGTATTCTTTACGAACAACAGCATTCCAACGAAAACCACATGCAGCAGCTGTACGATTTAAAGCATCACCAGCTTCCTCAAAGGCATTTAATTGTGTACTACCTTCTGTCACATGGCGAATTACCGCCTCAGCTAATAATTCATCGTTTTCTTCTAACCAAGCATCTTGTCTTACTTTACTCATATTAAAATCCTCCCACCTTTATTTGGAACTTTTATTTACAATTAGCATGACCAATCTTTTAACCTTTTATTCATCTATGTGGAAGAATTATTATGCTTGAATACAAGGGGAAAAATGCGATACAATACCCGATGTAGGTTTGTACGTATGCTACATACTTAACTATGTGAAGCCATACGTTCAATAGAAACGAATTTTTGAATCTAGAATCGGCTTTGTGCTTGCACAAAGAGTCCCATTCAGATTCCGTGATATCCGCCGGAGGCTTTATCTTTTAGCGGATGTTTGGACACCCACTAAAAAAGGGATCTAAAACCGTATTTATCTCACCACCTATAGAATAGGAGACTTCTGTAGCTGGACGCATTGCTTTTGCTACAAAAGACATTTGTAACTGCCGTTTCACTTACGTAGCGAAAACACCTGTACAAGTCGCTGCGCTTTCGGTCAAAAGACATCTGTAGCTGCCGCTGCGCTTTCGCTACCAAGACACCTGTACCTGTCGCTACCAAGACATCTGCTGAAAGAAGTTAAAAAAATACTATATAGAAAGGGTTGTTGACAAAATGGCAAACGAATTTAAAGTTTGCGATGAATGTCAGGCCGTTAACTTAAAAACGTTAATTCCAAAATTAAAGGAAATCGATCCTGATGCAACCATCGAAATTGGCTGTCATTCTTATTGTGGCCCAGGACGTAAAAAAACATTTACCTTTGTAAATAGCCGTCCTGTTGCCGCATTAACGGAAGAAGAACTAATGGAAAAGGTTTTAGCAAAGTTAAAAAAATAAGTAAAACAAAACGCTATCTTCACTAGTCTAGTTGAAGATAGTTTTTGTTTTTTTGGGGATTTTTAATATCGACGAATGGAAGAGTCAGAGCGACGGAAGGCCATCGTAGTGACGGAAAGAAGAGCCAGAGCGACGGATAGATCCTTCGTAGTGACGGAAAGAAGAGCCAGAGCGACGGAAGGCCATCGTAGTGACGGAAAGAAGAGCCAGAGCGACGGATAGAACCTTCGGAGTGACGGAAAGAAGGAGCGATGGATAGAACCTTCGGGTGACGGAAAGAAGAGCCAGAGCGACGGATAGAACCTCCGGAGTAACGGAAAGAAGAGCCAGAGCGACGGGTAGAGCGTATAAAGCGGGGGATGGGAAGCTTTTCTCTCGCTCCATCGCTTAGAAATTAGGTCAATTGAATCTTAAATTAAGACGAGAATACAGCAAGTTAGGTTGATAGTCTCTATAATTAAAAGTAAATATGTATGCTAGTCCTATATTTTTCGCATATAATAGAACAAATAGGAAACGGGGGTGCTGTACAATTGACACATTATGCAAAAGCTAAATTACAAGAGGAAAAAGTATTCAAGGATCCAGTGCATCGCTATGTGCATGTACGGGATCAAGCGATTTGGGATCTAGTTGGTACGAAAGAATTTCAGCGATTACGACGAATTCGCCAGCTTGGTACAACGTTTTTAGTGTTCCATGGAGCGGAGCATAGCCGTTTTAGTCACTCGCTTGGCGTTTACGAAATTGTACGCCGCATAGTAGATGATATATTTGCAGGTCGTCCTGAATGGGATGAGGATGAACGATTGCTTGTGCTTTGTGCAGCCCTATTACACGATTTAGGGCATGGACCATTCTCGCACGCTTTTGAAAATGTCTTTGAGCTTGATCACGAATTTTATACAAGGCAAATTTTACTCGGCGATACAGAAGTGAATGCAGTATTGAAAAAAGTATCAGCTGATTTTCCAGAGAAAGTATCACAGGTAATTGAAAAAACCTATCCGAATAAGCAGGTTGTCAGTTTAATATCAAGCCAAATAGATGCAGATCGTATGGATTACTTACAGCGTGATGCTTATTTCACTGGCGTAAGCTATGGTCATTTTGATATGGAACGAATTTTAAGAGTGATGCGTCCGCGAAAAAATCAAGTCGTTATTAAGATGACGGGCATGCATGCGGTAGAGGATTATATAATGAGCCGCTATCAAATGTACTTACAAATTTATTTCCACCCAGTATCTCGCAGCGCAGAGGTTGTTTTAAATAATATTTTAAAACGCGCTAAAGAGCTAAGCTTGGCAGGCTATAAATTTAAGCACGAGCCTACACACTTTTTAGCGTTTTTCCGTAACTCAATTACGCTTGAAGACTATCTTGCATTAGATGAAAGTATTCTTTTTACATATTTTCAGCTTTGGATGCAAGAGGAAGATGCTATATTACGTGATTTAAGCCGCCGTTTTGTTAATCGAAAGTTATTTCAGTACATCGATTTAGACCCAGGTGTTGAATTGGATAAATATCAAAAACTCCAAGAACTCTTCAAGCAAGCTGATTTAAATCCAGAATATTATCTTGTCCATGATACGACGGCAGACCTACCTTATGACTTTTATCGACCTGGAGAGGAAGAAGTGCGTGTTCCCATTTTCTTAGAAATGAAAAATGGAGAGCTACGAGAGCTATCGCGTGAATCTATTATTGTTGATTCCATTTCTGGCCGCATGAAGCGAGATCATAAAGTCTATTTTCCACTAGATTTTTTAGAAGACAACAGTGCCCATTCCGATATTAAGAAGCAAATATTAGCCATCCTTCAAGGAAAAGGGAAAAAATAAAAAATTTTTTTTATGTATAAAAATATGTATATAAAATAATCAAATTAAATAGTATTCCAACATACAAATAGTGAAAAACAGTGAATGTACTCTAAATGAGTTACTTTCACTGTTTTTTTGTTGTGTATAAAGATGAAAAAAGTGGAAAAAATATAGAATCTTTTAAATAAAAAGTCCGTGATTGTTTAGAAATTGTTTAGTATTATCTTTTATAATGAGCCAAAAACCCTAAAGGGGGTGAGGCCTATTGTTGAAGGTGTCACAAAAGTACTATGTATACATTCTAATCGTACATCGAATATACATAAGTCATCATGAATACCTACTCCGAGTACTTAATGGAATGTATGACGACAACTGAATAGGAGGAAAGAGAGATCAACCGATGTTTGCAGCATCCAATTACAACATGTAGAAAGGATGACCGTCGTCAGCAAACACCAACAGGTATCCCTCTGAACTTAGAAAAGGAGAGAAACATGAGGAAATTTAAAAAACTAAACATAGCAATAATCTTATTGCTACTCGTATTCCAAACAGTGCTATCACCGATATCAGTGTTTGCGATTGAAGACACCTCTTCAACACCATTAGAGTCTGAGCAACAAGATCATAACCAAGAAATCGGAAAAGATGGTAAAGAATCTAGTGATATTACTAGTAGCACAAATGGAGAAGGTGGCACAGAAGATAAAAATCCAAGTGAGGATGATAAAAATCCGAGTACAGTAGATAAAGATCCAAGTACAGTAGATGAAAGTCCAAGTACAGTAGATAAAGATCCAAGTACAGAGGATAAAAATCCAAGTGAAGATGACCTTAAGGGCGAAGGGGACGATGCTATCAAACCAGTAGAGGGTGAATCACCACAGCCACCGAATGAACAAATAACACCTGGTTTACCTGTTGATAGAGAAGATATTCACTTTAAAGAGAAAATCACTTTAAAAATTAATGGGGCAGAAGTTTCTGGAACATCGGCACAAGGAAAAGTTGGAGATTTTGTAGAATTTAGAGTGGATTTAGGTTTAGCCCCAGGTCACCAGTATAGTGAAGGTTCTACTTTAACTTATACATTGCCGAGTCAATTTGCAGGTCTAAGTGGAGACACACCTTTATATTATCAAGGTGCTTTAATTGGTAACGTAGTTGTTTCAGGGCAAACTGCTACTCTTACATTCACGGATAAAATTCGTGATGAAGCTAATGCGGGTACAATAGTAGAAGATGTTTATTTCACTATTAAAGGTGAACTTCAATCTGTAGGTGATGGTTGGTTACAGAATATTGAAGTGCCAGGATACCAGACGATTGAATTGAATTTTCAACCAGCAAATAGCGGTCAAGTAGTTTCTAAATCAGGTAAAGCAGACCGTGATGGTAAAAATAGTGAATTTATTACTTGGACAGTAGATGTTAATACGAACTTAGATGTGAATAGTAATACTGGTAATACTACATTTACTGACACATTAATTAATCAACATAGCTTCGAAGGCATTCCAACTGTAACAGAATTAAGTATTTCTCCAACGGGAGCTATAACAGTAGGTAAAGAATTAACACCAGCACCACCGACAACTATTAACGATAATACAATGACAATTGACTTACCTAATAAGGAACATACAGGTTACCGTATTACTTATAAAACAAAAGTTGGCGATCCGGGTAATGTTGAAAATGCAAACTTTGGTAACGTTGCTACTTACAATGGGACATCAACAAAACCAATTTATGTAAATGTTGAATTTGGTACACCTTTAGAAAAGTCAAGTTCAGGTCCTAATATTGCTGATTTAACAACGGAATGGAACATTAAATACAACTTTAATAAGCGTAATATTCCAGCAAAACAGGCAATATTATCTGATACATGGGATGAGACACAAATTTTAGTCGGAAATGTAGACGTTTATGAAGAGAATGGCACACCTGTTGCTAAAGAAAAATATAACTTAACTCATAATAGAACAAATGGTTTCGAATTGTCGTTTAATGACGATGTAACTGGAGCATACGTTATTAAATACAAAACTAAGCCTGCCGATGGTGTATATCCGACAACAGAAATTAAAGTGAAAAATACAGTTACTCGTGAGGATGGCTTGGAAAGTATCGCCTATTCTCATTATAAAAAGAATGAACTAGTATTAGACAAATCTGCTCTTGGGGTTGACTACCAAAATAAAACAATCTCGTGGAAGATTGTGGCGAACCAAGCGAAATATGCGTTGAAAGCTGGGACAATATTTGAAGATACGTATGGTGATTCATTACTAAAATTAAAAGATGGTAGTTTAACAGTCACAGTTGATGGTAAGGAGTTTAAAGACTTTACTTTAGATAAAACAGAAGTTGACGGTAAAGAAAAAGGATTTATTCTTAAATTAGAACAGCCAGTTAATGGTGTAATTGAAATTAACTATACAACAGATTATGAAATTAAAGATATTGGTACAAATGATCGTACCTACACGAATACTGTGAAATTGAAAGACACTGGTATATTTACATCAGAGTCGTCTGATTCAGCAACGCAAAAGGTTAAAGAAGAACAAAAAGCAAATGGTAAAAAAGATGGGTATTATAACTATGAAACGAAAACATTCCATTGGGATGTTGAGCTAAACTTTAACTATAATACATTTGAGAATGCAATATTTAAAGATACATTAGATCCATCTCAAGAAGTGACTAGTATTACAGTAACTGAAGGTCAATTAAATGCAGCAGGACAATTTGAAGCAGTCTCATCAAAAAATTACACTAATACATCACCTAACAAAAATGAAATCGTGCTCGAATTAGGATCGATTAAAGGACCTTATAAGGTGACGTATACATCAAAAGATGCTGATGGTGTATTCCCACATGGTTCAGACATTACAATTAGTAATAAAGCAGCATTGTATGAAAATACAAGTACTAAGCCTAACGCAGAATGGGAGAAAGATGTATCGGTTTCTCATACTAAGAACATCTTAGATAAAACAGGCAAACAAGTAGGTAATTCTCCGCAAGTTAACTGGAGTTTTAAGTTTAACTATGCACAGTCACAATTAAATAACATCGTTATTACTGACACTGTAGATAAAGACAGCGAAGGTAATCCAAACCAATTGATTTTAAAAGATTCATTTAAAGTATATGAAATGAATTTTACAGGAACTAACCCAACACCGACTCGTGGTAAAGAAATTAGTTTATCAGATGCTAATTTTAACGTTGATATTGAAAAAGGTACGTTTACATTAAAATTACCTAATGGTGATAAAGCATATTACGTTACGTACTCAACAGTATTTATGGGAGCATCAGGTGAGAGTATAAACAACACAGTAGATGTTGCTTATACTAGTACAGATGGTGATCATGGTCAGGATGTATTTAATAAAAACAACTTCACTTATGATGGTGGTGGTAAAGTTGGTAAAGTACCATTCGTCATTATCAAAACAGATGCAGCAACAGGTTTACCAATGGAAAACGTTAAGTTTGACTTACTAGGACCATACACAGGTAACACCGTGTTAGCGTCAAAAACAACAAATGCAGATGGCTATTTAAACTATGGCTTAAAATTAGCACCAAGTACTGCCGGTAAGAAATATAAAGTAATTGAAGAAACACAGCCAGGCTATGAACCATTAACAAAAGAGTTTGAACTTGATGAAAAAGAAATCGAAACATCAGGTAAGTATGCTGGTTTCCAAGTGATTGAAATTGAAAACAAACCATTAAGTGGTTTAGCATGTAAAAATTTTGGATTAACAGTATACGATATTGACGGTAAATTAGTTAATGGAACAGTGACATTAGTAAGTGAAGCGACGGGTATATCCGAAAATCATCCCGTTGAAAACGGTAAAGTTACTTTTACTCCAGACCAAGTTAAAGCTGGTCAATACGATGTTTATGATTCAAATGGAAATAAGCTAGGTAACATTACAGTGAAATACGATGATAATTGTAAGGATGAAAATGTAATTCAACCAGCACCTAAGTGTGAAAACTTCACAATCGTGGTTGAAGATATAGACGGAAATATCCGTACAAATATTAAAGAGTTAACATTAAAATCAGGTACTACAGAAGTAAAGGCATCAACAGACGCATCAGGCAAGTTTATTTTTGAATCAAACAAAAATAATCCTACTAATGGTGTAAAGCCAGGCGAGTATCTGGTGTACGAAGGTAAACAATTCTTAGGAACAGTAAATTTAACGTATACAAAAGATTGTGGGCATGAATTTATCATTAAACAATTACCAAAATGCGAAGAGTTCAAATTAACTGTAAAAGATGTTGATGGTAATAAAATTACGGATAATACTACAAAAATCGTTGTTAAAGATGCTGCCGGTAAAGAAATTATTAATACAACAACTAAGACAGGTGTTATTGTATTACGGGATTTAGACCCAGGTACTTACACAGTTGAAGTTGGTGGTGAAAAAATTGGTACCTTCCAAACAAATATCGAATGTGAAAAATCAATTCAACCAGCACCAAAATGTGAACTATTCACATTAACAGTGAAGGATGAAAATAATAAACCACGTCCGAATGTTAGCAATATCACAATCAAAGATGAAACAGGCGCAATTATTGCTACAAACCAAACGACAAATGAATTAGGGCAAATTACTATTGAGCCTAAAGAAATTCCTTCTGGTAAGTATCGTGTATATCAAGGTGATCTGTTCATTGGTCAAATAACAGTTAAATATTCAGAAAGATGTAATGCAGAAATATCAGCAGCACCTGCATGTCCTGAGTTTACATTGACTGTACAAACTAAGTATGGAATGCCTAATGCGAATGCAAAGATCACGGTAAAAGATACTAATGGAAATATCGTTAAAGGTTTAGACAACAGTGAAGTTCTAACAACAAGTATTACTGGAACGGTTGTATTGCCAAACGAAGCTATTAAACAAGGCACGTACTATGTATATGAAGGAAGTAGTTTAATTGGCTCATTTACTGTAAAAGATACATGTTCTGCATTAGTAAAACCAAACCCTGATCCAGGCCCAGGACCGGGTCCAAACCCTGATCCAGGCCCAGGACCGGGTCCAAACCCTGATCCAGGACCTGGACCAAAACCAGAACCGGAGAAGCCAGTTGATCCAAACAAGCCAAAACCAGAACCAGAGAAGCCGGTTGATCCAAACAAACCAAAACCAGAACCAGAGAAACCAGTTGACCCAAACAAGCCAGCTCCAGAACCAGAGAAGCCGATTGATCCAAACAAACCAAAACCAGAACCGGAGAAACCGGTTGATCCAGAAAATCCAGGTAACCCAACAACAGATTCGAAAAATCCAACAAATCCTGGAAAACCTGAAACAACAAAACCTGGAAAACCATCTGTACAAGAAGTCATTGACCAAGGGAAAGACTTAAAACCATACAATCCTTCTACAGCAAATAAAGACACTTTAGATGCATATAAGGATTTCCTCGATAAATACAACAAGTTATCTAAAGAGGAACAGGAAGAAGTAGCAAAATCACTTGATATTGACAAAATCAAAGCAGATGCTAAAGAAATGGAAGCGCAGTTAAAGGCGCAAGGTAAACTGCCACAAACAAATGGAGCAAACCAAACAGCTCTTACACTAATTGGTGTGGCTCTCGTTCTAGGTGCATTATTCTTATTGCGTCGTCGCAATACAGAAGTAAAATAATTTTCAACGTACAGGTAATTGTACTTGGAGTCAAATTTGGTAACACTTTCATAAAATGTTACACATTCAATAAAAAGCACGTTACTAAAAACGAAAAGTTTAGTAATGTGCTTTTTTATTTTTGTATAATTTATTAAAGGATTGTATTGGTATGATTATTGTCCAAAAGGAATAACGAGTAAATATCAATTATTAGTATTTAAAGTTAGCTAACCTTTTCTTCCATCACAAACAGAGAAAATCACCAATATTTTATAGTAACCATTTTTTTAATCTCGCTAAATTATCTTCTAGAAATAACGCATTTTTTTCAATTCCTCGTCGTTTACACCATCCAATACTATTGAATGCATCAGTAAATCGATAGAAAGGTAATACATTTTCTAAGTCAATTAATGGCTTGATACTGTTATAGCCTTCTTGATATGCATTAAACAAGTTAACATCAACACTTAAAAAATCTCGATACAGTTTGGTAAAATCGATTTCTGTTGAACCAAATCTTACGCTTTCAAAATCTATTATTCCTGAAACTTTGTCATTATCAACAATTATATTTGCTGGACGAAAATCCATATGTACAAAGCTTGGTCCATCTGGAGACGGGAGCTGTTGTTTCATCTTTTCAAATTTTTCCATGGATTTTTTAAATAATTGTTCATCCAAAATGTCCTTTACATCCTCAGCAAAACTATAAAATTGGTGTTCAACAAAATTTGACCAGTTCGTAAATTCATTTTTTATACCCGTTAACACTTTATTTGCAGGAGGACGAGTAGAATGCATTTCAGCATGAAGAACCCCGACTTGGTACGCAACTGTTGGTGTAGCCTTAGATGTTAACGGTTTTCCTTTTAATTCAGATAATAAAAAAGCTCCAGCACACTCCGCATCACCAGACCAATGATCTAACATTACAGGAATGGAAACTCTTCCTTTTAAGATTTCATAAGCTTCTAACTCTCGCTGATACTTCAATTTTGAAAAAGGAATTTTCAAAAAAACATTTTCACTATTAGACAAAGTACATTTATAAACTGTTGAACTAAAGGAGTCTTCAACCTCATTAATTGAAATTACCTGCAATCCAAACTGTTGAATGACACGATTTAACATTTAATTTTCCCCTTTTTAATAAAATCCTACCATAGAAATACTCTTGTTTTGTAACAATATCTACATTACAACCTTCCTTCAACAAACCAGCCGTTTGTTAAATAAGGTGCGATTTTACACCCAATTTAATTAATTTTAACAAATATTCCTAAATATAATATTAATCACAAATAAAAGCTAAACTAATGCAGAAATTAGTTTAGCTTAAAAATAACTCGTATTAATGTTTTTTATACTAAAAAGTTTCTGATAGTTTTGCAGGTGCTTGGTCGAATGGATATTGCTCGACAAAATCTGCTTGTACAGCAAGTCGTTTCGTGCCTCTATCAGCGCATGTCACGAGGGTTAAAATAGTTTTATCGGGGATGTCATTAATAACATAAACATCTGTAGCAGCGATAATTTCCTTGATTGTTATTTTGTACTCATAAATATTTGTTAAATCCGTTAAATAAATCGTATCTCCGATGTTTGCCTTGTATAAGGGGCCAAATAAAATATCTTTTTCCTCAAAGTAATGACCTGCTAATGCGTAGTTTCCTTGACCGAGTTTTTGATTAGGCTTCATAGTGCCTGCTCCAACGGCAAGAGAGGCATTACCAACTCCTTTGACGATAGGGAGTTTCATACCAACACTAGGAACAGCGATACTACCAATAACAGGCATTTTCTTTGCGGTTGTTTGAGCTTTTAAAACTTCAGCAATGGATAGAGATTGCACCGCTTCAAATTCAAAATCGACATCCGCGTTTTTGTTTTTTTCAATATCGTCTACACTGTAATCAGTTGTATTTAGTTGTTTACTTAAATGGGCGATAATTGCATTTTGAATGGGATTAATAAAAATAAGTAAGAGGCCAATGATGAGCATACAAATGAGTAGTGATAATTTAAATTTATTCATTTCAAAGATCACATCCTAATATTGAAATTACGAGTTACCGATTGAAGGTCTGACTCCGCCGGTAAAACAGGGAGAATCGCCGGTAAAAGGTGAAGTTCCGCCGGTAAAACAGGGAGAATCGCCGGTAAAAGGTGAAGTTCCGCCGCTAAAATCGAAAAAATCGCTGCTAAAAGGCGGAGTTAAGCCGCTAAAACCGAAAAACGAGGCTAACAAGGCAATTATAGCTTTCCAAACGTTGCAAGGCACTATAAGGCAACAATACGTTAAAATGGGTAGAGCTTTATATGCTCTACCCGTGTTACTCTTTATTTATCGCTTAAGCGCACGCCTGCAACACCGTAATGGTTTTTAGACATTTCTTCGATGAAGATTGTTACATTTTCTGGTGGCGCATTAACTGTACGAGAAACGGCTTCTGTTACTTCTTTTACTAGTGCGCGTTTTTGTTCTTCTGTACGACCTTCAAGCATTTTCACTGTTACGTATGGCATAATATTGCCTCCTTTATTGAATAATGTTGTATAGTGTTTATAAGAAAGTATAAACTTCTTACTTGTATTTAGGCATATGCGCAATGCCAGTGTGTGTTCATTACGGTGCTAATGCGCTTAACTATGCTTTACTTTTATAATAGCAGAACGGAGGTAGTTAAAGTATGGCAAATGAAGAAAAAGCAAAACAAAAAATGGGCTTTACTATTATTAAAAATGACCCAACAGACGGACATAAGGGATTTGGTATCGGTTCGCTTTCGCTTGAAAACGTATCGCCAGTCATTATCGATATAGAAGAGGGGACGGCATCAGTTGAAATTGGTGCTATGCATGCTCGCAGTGATGTGGAACGAGGTATTAAATTTACGACAGATCGTGCTGATTCAGAAGGTGGGAAACCGTATTGGTTGGTTTGGGTGACGATAGACCATAAAGTGGATGGACCTTACTATGCAGGTGTAACTGCATGTGAAATGGTAGTCAATCGCGAAAAACGTCGAGGCTATAAAATTTTAGCTGATCATGTGAATAAAATGGATAAATCTATGAAGCGTCATATTATTGTTGAACATATGGACGCACCATCTAAAAAGGTGTTAGCTTCTTTCTTAGAAGAACTTAATCCGGACTTGTGGGCACGTAGTGAGGAGCAATTGCGTCAAGATTTATTTGTTTAATAGACCTACAATGATTGAACAATATGTGACATTTTGCGATCGCTTTCGATATAAGGTTGAAAGTGGATTTGAAACAAAGTAAACTTGATGCAGAGCTTACATTTTAGTAAGCTAGGACGCTTGGTTCTGCGAATGTGATGAGCGCTATGCGGCATTTGAACAACCCAAACCCAAGCCAAATGCCCCATGATGCTCATCTACTTCGCGAACCATAAATAAGAAAAGCTTTCTGTTCCCACGGACACGGCTCCGGGGAAGAGAAAGCTTTTCTTTTTCGTATATGTCTGTACTTTGTCGAGAGCCTTCGTTAATTAAAACGTCTATCTTCGATAAAGGTTCCGCATGTTAATCTTTAAAGATAGAGAATGGAAGCATATTCCAGAATTTTCCCCACGTATTCGTATCGAGAATATCGAAGTTTGAACATTTTTCAGTTGGGACATCTTTCGCCTCCATATAAACGAGACGTTGTTTTGGGCAGGCATCTGTTGCTAACTTACCTGATTCAATATCGATGACCGCACCTTTAACGTCTTTAGGCTTTGCAAAATCTTCGTTCTTTGTTCCTTTATTGACAGCCTCCATAAAGTCGATCCAAATTTGCTTTGTAGATGCAGTATCTTCTCTTTCTGTTAGATTTTTTCCTTGGTCATAGCCGTTCCACACGCCGGCAGTTAAGCTAGGTGTAAAGCCAATTAACCATTGATCGCTATTTGTAGAGCCAGATTTGGCTGCATACGTATGCGTCATGCGAGAGCGAATGCCAATCCCTGTAGCCGGAGAATAATCACTAAAGACTGGATCGAAAATACCCGTCATCATTTCTGTTAAGATATACGTATTTTCTTTTGATAGAACAGTCTCATCTTCTTTATCAGCTTCTTTATTTTCATAGATGATATCGCCATTCGCATTTTTAATAGAAACAATAGTAGTAGGCGTAGTTTTTTTACCTTGCGATGCTAAAATATTATAAGCATTCGTCATTTCATATAATGTTGTTTCAGTCGTTCCAAGCGCGATGGATAAATTGTCCTTAGTACCGATATTCACGTTGAAGCGATCAGCCATATTATGAAATGCTTTAAATCCAATTTCCTCTAAAGTTTTCACAGCGTAAATATTATCTGAAATAGCGATAGCCTGGGCCATTGACATATCATGGTTTGCAAATTTGCCATTAACATTTTTGGGTGCATATGTGGCACGTCCATGATCATAAGTGAAAGTTGTCTCACCTACATCTAAATAGGTTAAAGGTGTATAACCATTCTCTAAAGCTGCTGCATATAAAATAGGTTTAATGGTTGAGCCTGGCTGACGTTTTGCCTGTGTAACTCGGTTAAATGAACTTGTAGCATAGTCACGACCACCAACTAATGCTGTAACAGCGCCTGTTTTGGATTTCATACTAACAAAAGCAGTTTGAAGATCATCATTAGGCATATGTTTGGCTACAGCACCCTCTGCTGCCTTTTGGTGTTCTAAATTAAGAGTTGTTTGGATAGTCCAGCCACCTTCACTAATGTCGAGATTTTTCGATTTCAAAATTTCACTAGCCTCTTGCCATGCTACATCTAGGAAAAATGGTGCTACAGATTTTGCTGCAACCCAGCTATCATTCTTTAAGACAAGCTTTTCACTCTCTGCACGTGTTTTTTCATCTTGTGTAATAGCACCTTGATCAGCCATCAGTTTTAAAATAACGTGTTGGCGATTAGTTGCTTTATCTAGATTGACAATAGGAGAGTATATACTTGGACCTTTTGGAATTCCTGTTAACATTGCAGCTTCTGCTAATGTTAAATCTTTTGCTGATTTTCCGAAATAAAATCGACTAGCCGCTTCTACGCCGTACATACCATGTCCGTAGTAAACAGTATTTAAGTAGCCTTCCAATATTTCATCCTTATCATAAAAAACTTCTAATCTATAAGCATATAGTGCTTCATTTAATTTTCGTGTCCATGATTTTTCATGTGAAAGATATAGATTTCGAGCGTATTGTTGCGTAATTGTACTTGCTCCTTGAACTTTACCTCCAGCCTTAAGATCCACTAATACTGCACCAGCGATACGAGAAAAATCAAAACCGCTGTGCTTATAATAATCTTTATCCTCAACAGCGACTACCGCTTTTGCTAAATAGGGGGACATCTCATCACGCCCAACCCAATAACGTCGTTCATTCGTAAAGTGATCTCCGATTTGGTTCTCATTTTCATCTAAGAAAATAGACGCTTTAGGTACGGTTAAAGGTGGGGCACCAGCCACTTGAACATAGACGCGTAAAGCTATAAATGCTACTACAATTGCAGATGTAAAGGCGATAAAAAGGGTAAGTACTTTACGCGTACGCTTTACACGCTTTTGTTTACGTTGATAGCTTTTTCTTTGCATCTGACTTCACCTCGTTTTCTCACACTTGCGTATAGTATGTGTCTGAACATTCGTATTTAATCGAAATTATTGGTAAAAACTATTGCACTTTATTCAAAAACATCTATACTTTTTTTGTACTGTTTGAAATGCTAGTGTTCGACAAAAAAACACACTTTGTAGATTTTAATCGAATTTTGCTAGACGTTCCAATAATGTATACGAGGATACAAGGATAGAGGTTTCATTACATTCCTGTAAGTCCTTAATAGAGTAATGATAAAAGGTTCATCCTATTGAAGGATTTGAATGACAAAGATGTCTTGTCAATAAGGTGATTGGAGTGATGAAGATGGAAGCTCCAGAAACGCCCCAGAAAGGATATCAACTCTAGTGGTAAAAATGAATGTAATAATTTTTTATATAGTGGAGGTTGAGGAATGAGATTTGATGAAGCTTATTCAGGAAACGTTTTTATAAAAAGTCATCCTACATATGAGGATGCTCAGGCGGTCATTTATGGTATGCCAATGGACTGGACAGTTAGTTATCGTCCGGGTTCACGTTTTGGTCCACAGCGTATCCGTGAAGTATCTATTGGGCTAGAAGAATATAGTCCATATTTAGACCGTGAGCTTGATGAAGTGAAATATTTTGATGCGGGTGATATACCGTTACCATTCGGTAATGCACAGCGCTCATTAGATGAAATTGAAAAGTATATCGAGAAGCTTTTAGCAGACGGCAAGATTCCTGTAGGTATGGGTGGCGAACATTTAGTATCGTGGCCTGTTATGAAAGCTGTATCTGCAAAATATGATGATCTAGCAATTATCCACTTCGATGCACATACAGACTTACGTGTGGAATATGAAGGGGAGCCTCTTTCTCACTCAACGCCGATTCGTAAAATTGCTGAACATATCGGACCAAAAAATGTCTATTCATTTGGTATCCGTTCAGGTATGAAGGAAGAGTTTGAATGGGCAAAGGAGAATGGCATGCACATTTCAAAATTTGAAGTGCTAGAACCATTAAAAGAAATATTGCCGTCTTTAGCAGGACGTAATGTTTACGTAACAATTGATATAGATGTACTTGACCCCGCACATGCACCTGGTACAGGAACAGTAGATTGCGGAGGCATTACATCAAAAGAATTACTAGCGTCAATCCATGCGATTGCAGCAAGTAACGTCAATGTTGTGGGCTTTGACCTAGTTGAAGTAGCACCAATTTACGACTCATCTGAAATGACAGCAAATACAGCTTCTAAATTGCTAAGAGAAATGATTTTGGGCTGGATCAAATAAGAAGGGTCTTCGAAATGAAGCGGTTGGAACGGGGTTAGCGATATGCTAGCCCTGTTTTTCTTATCCTTTTCAATATAAAAAAGAAGACGCCATCCAAAGATAGCGCCTTGATATTTCGAATAGTTCTATTAAGGGTTCGTTGACCAAAGTCCAGCATGCTTTAATACAACACGTGGATGAAGTTTTAGCTGAGCAACCATTAAATCTGCTAAATCTTCTGCTTGCATCACTTTTTCCGGATTGCCGTCTGTTAAGTTAAGCTCAACCGCCATATCCGTAGCAACTGTACTTGGCGTTAATGTTGTCACGCGAATGTTTTTCTTACGTACTTCAAGCATTAATGACTCACTTAGTCCGATAACCGCAGCTTTTGAAGCCGAGTATGCACTTGTAATCGGTGCACCTTTTTGACCAGCTGTTGATGAGATATTAATGATGTCGCCTGTGTTGCGCTCTAACATCTCCGGTAATACAGCACGTGTTGTGTAGTACACACCTTTTACATTGACATCGATAATATTTGTCCACTCTTCAGGTGTTAAGTCCATGAAGTTACCGAATTTTGAAATTCCAGCATTGTTTACTAAAATGTCGATGGCGCCAAGTTCTCCGCGAATAGATTCAACGGCTTTAGTAATAGAGTCTAAATCCGCCACATTTGCCACAGCGATTGCAACTTTCACATCATACTGCTTAAGTTCCTCTGCAACTTGTTGTAAATTTTCAAGAGTACGTCCAACAAGACCTACGTGAATACCTTCTTGCGCAAAAGCTACTGCTGTTGCACGTCCGATTCCACGTCCAGCTCCTGTAATTAACGCTACTTTTCCTGCGATTGTTTGCATGTTTTTTTGCTCCTTCGGTTGAGATAATTTTATTTAGACGAAAAAATAGATTAAGATTTGTCTTTAAGACTATCCTCATTTTACTACGGTTTTATACATTGTGAAGAGTGCACTTTTTAGTGCGGAGGTTACTAAAAGTTACTTATACGAAAAGGGAGTTAGCTCTATGTCAGATAAATTAAGAGAAGAGATAAAAGAGAGAATATTAAATAACGATTACCATTGTGAAAAAGAACTTACATTATCAATCATTAGTGGTAAATGGAAGGTCGTTATTCTGTGGCATTTAGGCGTCGAAGGACCGCATCGTTTCAGTGAGCTTCAAAGACTTTTTCCGAAAATATCACATAAGATATTATCAAACCAATTACGTGAACTGATGGAAGATGGAATTGTTCACCGAGAAGTGTTTCCAGAAGTCCCTCCGAAAGTCGAATATTCCATGACAGAACTAGGGATGACGTTATTACCAATCGTTGAGATGATGTACGAATGGGGGAAAAATAGAATCGATCAAATTAAACAAGAAAGCAATAACTAGCTCATTTTAGGATAATTTAATTTGCTGTTTTTTTTAATTTTGATACACAAGTTGTTTGAGATGGTAGAACTTTCCTTGACTGTTAACGTCTTTTTTGTAAAAGGGGTGTGCTAAAATGGGCGTTTGGTATTTTTTAATCTTATTTGTAGGGCTATTTCTCGTAATTAAAGGAATATTTATGAGAAAGCAATCTTTGTTAATAAAGAAAATTAGTTTTGTATTTGTAGGATTATTATGTATTTCATGCTCAATATTTATGTTTTCGCCAGGTAGTGCAGAAATAATTTCGGATCTGTTAAATTTAAAATAACGAATATCTGGGGCTATAAGTGGGGAAGCGTAATGAGCTCACTTTTAGCCTTTTTCATTCCAGACATCATAGTATTGGGAGTTTAAGGCTCATTTATAAAGTGAGCTTTTTTTATTTTGAATACTTTATTGACAGTGGTAGGAAAATACTGTTATATTATAGGTAACTAATGTTACCTATTGGGAGGAGGCAAATTTTTTTGGCACCAAAAGAGCGGTTTACAGAAGAAATTTTAATGGATTGTGCTTTTGAAATGGCTAGGAAGAGTGGGATTGATAGTGTTAATGCAAGAGATTTAGCAAAAGAATTAGGTTGTTCGACAAAGCCTATATTTCGATTATTCTCGAGTATGGACGATTTAAAGTATGCAATATATGAAAGGGCTAGCAATCTATACAACGAAAGAATGTTTCAGGGCTTGCAAGAAAGTTCTTTTTTTGGAATGGGGTTAGCTTATATTAATTTTGCTCGCGAGGAAAAAAAGTTATTTGAGCTGTTATTCCTATCCAACAAATATAAGATCACGAGCTTTTCGGAATTGGTAAATGATGTAGAAAACCAAGGGATTATAGCGCTAATTTCTAAATTAACAGGATTAACTCAAACCTCTGCTAAATCTCTATTTATCGATATATGGTTAACTACGCATGGTATAGCGACAATGTGTGCGACGAATACTTGCGATTTAGACAGCTCGGAAATTGAGGGTATTTTAAAAGATGTTTTTGAAGGCGTTAAACTAAAATTATTGAATGGAGAGAATAAATGAGAATAAAAAATTCACCTATTCTTTTATCGCTACTATTTACTTTGCTTGCGCTTGTTTTTCCTTTCGTAGCTGGTGTAATTATAGCTGTCAAACATATAAGTAGCTTAAGCTCTATAGTTTTAATTCAATTTATTGCCTTTGCAGCTGGTGTACTAGTTACTCTTTGGATCATGAAAAAAAGTAGATTCTCTTTCCAAGATTTCGGATTTAGAAAGTTTAAAGCAGAGGCGTGGATAGCGTTTATCATTGTTTCTGAGCTGGTTACATTCTTGAATGGTATGACTGATAAAGATGGTTTTTCTGCGCAGTATGTATTTATTTTACTGCTATTTGTTATTGCCGTTGGTTTTTGTGAAGAGCTTATTTTCCGAGGCTTAGTTTTCAAACATTTATCAGCAAAAGGGCTTAAAGTGGCTATTATAGGTTCCTCAATTTTATTTAGTATTGGACATTTTACAAATTTACTTTCCGGTCAGGATTTTTTAATGACATTACTACAGGTTACTTATGCATGCCTCTTTGGGCTAGTTTGTGCAGAAATTGTAGCAAAGACAAAAAGTATTATTTTCCCGATTGTCTGGCACGCTACGCATGATTTTATTGCATTCTTGACCGATAGTGAGCAGAATGTTCTTGCTGTTTCTATTTATGTCCTTCATTGTTTAGTGTTAATGGGTCTCACAATTTATTTCTGGAGAGCTTTATTTCCTAAAAAGGCTGTTATGAATTTAAAAGATTCTGAGAGTTACGTTTAAACGACAAGCAAAAAAGCATCTACTCATTAAATTTGAGTGGATGCTTTTTTGAATCCGACATTTCCTCCAGAAATAAGGAAGCACACTTTTTCATTTTTACGAATAGGTAAAATTCCTTGCAGGGCAGCGCCAATGCCGATAGAAGAGGAGGGCTCTGCAATAATTTTACCCGCAGAGAGTAAGGTTTTCATCCCACGTTGAATCATTACTTCATCTACACTTACAATCTCATCGACAAGCTCTTGAACAATTGGAAAGTTCCGTTCTCCAGGCTGTAAAGTTAGTAGAGCATCAGCCAAAGATTTGTGTTCCGCTAAAAGCAATCTTTCGCCTGCCTCTAAGCTTTTTGTATAACGCGAAACAACAGCAGGCTCCACACCAATTATGTTGATATGAGGGGCCATGGATTTAACAGCTGTTGCAACGCCACTAATTAATCCACCACCGCCAATAGGAACAACAATAGTATCGACTTCAGGAAGCTGTGCTACAATTTCCAATCCTACTGTTCCTTGTCCTGCTATAATATCGTAATCATCATAAGGATGTATGTTGCAATAGCCATGATCACGACTAAGTTTTTCTGTTAGTGCATGTCTTTCTGCCAGCTTACACTGTACAACTTCAGCACCTAAGGCAAGTATTCCATCAACCTTAACGCTCGGAGCTGAATCCGGTAGAACAATGGTCGCCTTACTATTTAATAGCTTGGCAGCATAGGCAACACCTTTACCATGATTACCAGAGGATGCAGCAACTACGCCTTTTTGTAGTTGTTCTAGTGGCATGGAAAGCATTTTATTGAGAGCCCCTCGAAGCTTAAAGGAGTTTGTTTTTTGCAAATTCTCGGCTTTTATGTAGACGTGACATCCTAAAAGCTGATCGAGCCCATTTAATCGAATAATAGGTGTTTCAAATATATAAGGAGAAATTCTTCGTTTAGCAGCATGAATTTGTTCAAGTGTTAACATAAGCAACCCTCATTTCGTTAAAGAGATTGAAAATTCAAACTTTATAACATAACTGTAGATTTACAGGGAAATTGTGTCAATACTTAAATGGTAAGTAATTCTGAACAAACATCGGATAGAATACTTACTTCTATCTTGAAAAAATATGAGGATTCATCCTATAATAAAAAGGTTATAGTAAAAACAATAAAAGGGAGCGTCCATAATGGCGAACGAAGCAAGATCGCAGGTGAACATTAAGCTCATTTCTAGGATTCACCCGATTGATGGGGAGTCTGAAAGTTATGAAATGTGGCTGACAGGGCAGCTACTTGAAAAAGCAGGAAGCATATATTTGAAATATGAAGAGGTGCAGGAGGATAAAACCATCCGCACAACTATGAAGCTAGGCAATGAACAGGCATTAATTATGCGTAATGGAGCAGTAAAAATGCGATTACCACTTAACATAATTGAACAACAAATGGGTCATTATGAGAGTGATTTCGGTTCAATGCCACTCGTCATTGACACGAAAGAAATGACATTTACAAAGCAGGCAGTAAGCGGAGATTTCCATGTACAGTACGATTTACTAATGGGTGGGCAATCCGTTGGCAATTATACATTAGACATTACATTTACGGAGGTACAATGATGAACGCAGTAGAACAAGTACAACAAGCCATTAAAGCAGCGATTGCACAGGCTGTTGAAAAAGCTGGCTTAGTCGAGGCTGGCACACAATTAAATATTCACCTTGAAACACCAAAGGATAAAGCAAACGGAGATTATGCAACAAATATTGCTATGCAATTAACGAAATTAGCAAAAAAACCACCTCGTGCAATTGCAGAAGCTATTTTGGATAATCTTGACACAGCAGGCACAGATATTGAGAAAATCGATATTGCTGGTCCTGGCTTCATGAATATTACTGTGCGTAAAGATTTCTTATCAGGTGTAGTAAAAGCAGTACTTGAGCAAGGTGCTGATTATGGTCGTTCTAATGCTGGCGCAGGAGAAAAAATTCAAATTGAATTCGTATCTGCGAATCCAACAGGTGATCTACATTTGGGTCATGCACGTGGAGCTTCTGTAGGGGATTCATTATGTAACGTGCTAGATATGGCAGGTTACGAAGTATCTCGTGAATACTACATTAATGACGCGGGTAACCAAATTAATAATTTAGCGTATTCACTAGAAGCGCGTTATAAGCAAGCTTTAGGAATGGATGCTGAGATGCCAGAGGACGGCTACCACGGTCAAGATATTATTGAAATCGCTGGTAAACTAGCAGGCGAGCATGGCGATGCAATTTTAGCAAAATCTGCTGAAGAACGTTTTGCATTTTTCCGTCAACATGGTTTAGCGTTAGAATTAGACAAGTTAAAAACAGACCTTGCAAACTTCCGTGTAAACTTTAATGTGTGGTATTCAGAAACTTCACTATACGAAAACGGCAAAATCGAAGTAGCGTTAGATAAACTAAAAGCAAATGGTCATGTATTTGAAGAAGACGGTGCTACTTGGTTCCGTTCAACAACATTTGGTGACGATAAAGATCGCGTGTTAATTAAAAACGATGGTTCTTTCACATACCTGACTCCAGATATCGCCTACCATGAGGACAAAATTGTACGTGGCTTCGATAAATTAATTAATATTTGGGGAGCTGACCACCACGGCTATATCCCACGTATGAAGGCTGCTATTCAAGCGCTAGGCTACGACCGTGATACACTTGAAGTAGAAATCATCCAAATGGTTCAACTTTATAAAAACGGTGAGAAGTTCAAAATGTCTAAACGTACAGGAAACGCTGTTACAATGCGTGAGCTTGTAGAAGAGGTTGGCTTAGATGCAGTTCGTTATTTCTTCGTGAAAACGGCGGGTGATTCTCACATGGACTTTGACCTTGATCTTGCTGTATCTCAATCAAATGAAAATCCAGTGTATTATGCACAATATGCGCATGCACGTATTTCTTCCATTTTACGCTCAGCGAATGAGCAAGGCTTTGCTGCAACAACAGATCATTTAACGCTGTTAACTGCAGAAAAAGAAATTGATTTACTGAAAAAAGTGGGCGACTTCCCGAAAGTGGTAGCAGATGCTGCGAAGCACCGTACACCACACCGTATCGCCAACTACATTCAAGAAACAGCAGCTGCATTCCACAGCTTCTATAACGCTGAAAAAGTATTAGATGCTTCAAATAAAGAGCTAACAGAAGCTCGTTTAGCCCTTATTACTGCTGTACGTACAACAATTGCCAACGCATTACGCTTAATCGGCGTATCTGCACCGGAAAAAATGTAATAATCGTCTTTCTAGCCCCGGCACAATCATGTGCCGGGGGTTTTATGTTTTAGGAAGCAAGAGCGGTTGAGGCGAGGGAAAGAGTGGCCGGGTTGAGGGGAAGATTCCGGGGCGACGGAAAGAGCAGCCGGAGCGACGGAAAGAATAGTCGAAGTGACAGAAAGAATATGAAGCGACGGAGGGAGCAGCTAGGGCGACGGAAGGAACAGTCGAAGCGACGGAAAGAACCGCCGAAGTGACGGAAAGAATCAGAAGCGATGGAAGGAGCAATCGAAGCGACGGAAGGAACCGCCGAGGCGACGGAAAGAATAGTCGAAGCGACGGAAGAGACAGCCCAAGTGACGGAAGGAACCACCAGAGCGACAGAAAGAATCTGAAGCGACGAAAGGAGCAGCCGGGACGACGGAAAGAATAGTCGAAGCGATGGAAGAAACAGCCGAAGTGACGGAAAGAACCACCAGAGCGACGGAAAGAATCTGAAGCGACGGAAGGAACCGCCGAGGCGACGGAAAGAATAGTCGAAGCGACGGAAGAGACAGCCAAAGTGACGGAAAGAACCACCAGATTCAGCGGGTGTCCAACACCAGATGAAATAGAGGAACTCAATCTAAGAACGCTACGTCCTGTGGCAATGACTGAGTGACCAACATTATATTGGCGAATGTCACGGAATTGGAAAGAAGTTCACATAGGATGTTAGCCTAAAATCATCGCATCCATGCGATAACGGCTAACTGACCTGCATCACGCAGGCCTAAGCACAAAGCCAATCCCGACGCAATTATGCCAAGGCATAATGGATTGTTTAGAAGTCGTCTCGAATGGAGGCGACTTCTTTCATTTTCATGTATAATAAAATCAACTGAATATTATAAAGGTTCTTTACTTAAGTAAAGTGAAAAGGGAAATCGGTGTAATTCCGATGCGGTCCCGCCACTGTATGTGTGAGTTTTTTCAATCTGCGCCACTGAAAATTTCGGGAAGGCTTGAAAAAGCGTATGAAGCACAAGCCAGGAGACCTGCCTTTATGGAAAACACGTTGTAGCCTACGAGGATAGGATGGTGGATTTTGTATATGTATTTTTGTGCAAATTTAACCCCCTCATTATTTTTTGATGAGGGGTATTTGTTTTGGAAGATGAATGTCGATAAATTTGAAAACATGGGCGAATGTTGGTTAGAAGTTCGCGATGTTGATATACCCCTACAATGTTAGGTATCAAAAACTAAAACGTATCGATAAATCAGAAAAACAATAACAACTATATGCACAAATAGACTGAGGAGGATTCACATGAAGAAAATTTGGAAAATAGGGTTATCAGCATTTTTAGCTATTGGCTTACTTGCTGCATGTAATACAAAAGAGGCGACAAATGACAAGCCGTCATCTTCTGAGCAACAAGGGACAACAAAAGTAGACCAAGCAACATTCCCAATGACGATAAAGGATGCTACAGGCAAGGATATTACGCTAGAGGCACCTCCTGAAAAAATTGTCTCACTCATTCCGAGTAACACAGAAATTTTATTTGGCCTTGGCTTAAATAATGAAATAGTTGGTGTGACAGATAATGACGACTATCCACCAGAGGTTACTAAAAAAGAAAAGGTTGGCGGTATGGATTATAATATTGAAAAAATTATTGCTTTAACGCCGGATATCGTTTTTGCGCATGCGTCGGGTATGGGTTATTCAAAAGGAGCTATTGAACAGCTTGAGGCGGCAGGTGTAAAAGTATTTGTTGTAGCGGATGCAAAAAACTTTAATGAAACTTACACAACAATTGAACAGCTTGGTCGTGCAACAGGAAAACTAGAAGAGGCTAAAAAAATTGTTGCAAATATGAAGGCAAAAGTTAAAGAAGTTGAAACAAAACTTGACGGTGTTGAGGCGAAAAAAGTCTTTGTAGAGTCGTCTGATGAGCCAGAAATTTATACAGCGGGTAAAGGTACATTTATGAATGAAATGCTAGAAATGATTCATGCCGAAAATGTGGCAGCAGATTCAAATAGCTGGTATAAAATTGATGCTGAACAAATTATCGCAAAAAATCCAGATGTCATTGTTGTGGCATATAATTACGTACCTAATATTTTAACGAAAATTCCACAACGTGCAGGCTTTGAGACAATCTCTGCCGTGAAAAATAACGCCATAGTACAAGTGGATGAAAATATAACAAGTCGTCAAGGTCCTCGTTTAGCAGATGGTCTTGAGGAATTAGCGAAGGCCGTCTACCCTGAGGCGTTTAAATGAGTAAAAAAATTGTAGCCTATGTAACAGCAATAACGCTTCTAATTATTAGCATCTGGTGTGGCGTGGCGATAGGCTCGGTTCATATTCCGCTAGAAGTATTGTGGAATAAGGCGGCTGATGAAACAGCCGCCAATATTTTATGGAAAATTCGATTACCTCGAGTTTTGCTTGCGGGGCTTGTAGGGGCGTCACTTGCAATTGCAGGGGCCGCTTTTCAAGGCTTATTAAAAAACCCTTTGGCTGACCCTTATACGTTAGGTGTTTCCTCTGGTGCATCAGTTGGCGCAGTTATGACGATTTTTTTTAGTATATCAATACCTGTTGTAGGTCATTTTACATTGCCGACCTTTAGTATGATAGGTGCCATATTAACGATGGTAGCTGTTATGGGCTTTGCTAGAATAGTAGACCGCTCGTTAAAAATGGAAACTCTAATTTTAACGGGAGTTATATTTAGTTCATTTTTAGGTTCCTTGATTTCTTTAATGATTGCATTATCTGGTGAAGAGCTTCGCCAAGTTATCGGATGGCTGCTCGGCTCAGTATCGATGCGTGGTTGGCCTTATGTTCAGATGATTATCCCGTTTGTCATAATAGGCTCCATTATGCTTTGGACACAAAGACGCGAGTTAAATGTGCTGTTATATGGTGAAGAACGCGCGAAGCATCTAGGTGTTCATGTTAAGCGTAGTAAATATATTATTTTAGTGGGCGGATCCATGTTGACAGGAGCTGCGGTAGCTGTTTCTGGAACGATTGGCTTTGTTGGTTTAGTCGTCCCTCATATGACGAGAATGGTTTGGGGCTCTGATCACCGACACTTATTGCCATTATCCTTTTTAAATGGGGCAACTTTGCTGATTATTTGTGATTTAATAGCACGAACAATTATTATGCCAAGAGAGCTACCGATTGGTGTCATTACTGCATTTATTGGGGCACCGGTTTTTTCTTATATTTTTTACAAGCAACGTAGAAGCAAGGGGGTACGGGCATGATTGTTGTTGAACATCTTTCCGGCGGCTATGAAGACGTACCTATCGTCCAGGATATAAGTTTTTCAGTTGAAAAAGGCAAAATACTAGGGATCTTAGGGCCGAATGGTAGCGGGAAATCCACACTGTTAAAAGTAATAAGTGGTATACTACCAGCAACTGCAGGCACTATATTAGTAGATGGCAAAAGTAGCAGCTCTTACAATGCTCGTGCATTAGCAAAAAAAATGGCGGTGCTACCACAATTACATGCTAATGCTTTTTCTAACAGTGTACGGGAGGCAGTATCACTTGGGCGTTATCCACATCAAACAGGTTTCTTTTCAAGCTGGACTGATCGCGATGAACAAGCAGTCCAACATGCCATGATGCAAACTGGTGTGAAACGCTATGAACAAACACCGATGGAATTTTTGTCGGGCGGGGAGCAGCAAAGAGTTTTTGTAGCCCAAGCTCTTGCGCAAACAGCTGAAATATTGCTGCTAGATGAACCAACGAACCATCTAGATATTGCTCATCAACGACAAATTTTAGATATGGTGCGAAAAGAAGCTATTGAAAGTGGTTTGACCGTTATTATGGTACTGCATGATATGAATTTAGCCTCCCTCTATTGTGATGAATTATTGCTAATGGAGGAAGGTCGGATGCGAGCATTGGGGGCGCCGCATGAAGTATTAATCGCTTCGCAAATCGAAGACGTCTATCAAGCGCGAGTTGCAACTTACGCACATCCAGAAATTCCAAAGCCTCAAATTACCATGATGCCAGCATCAGTTGAACATCAGCAACGTGCTGTCATTACAAAAGAAAATTTCACTGTTACAGATCGTTATATTAAACTTCAATCGGAGTTTCCGTTAAAAACAGTGTCCTCAGCTGTCCATAACCCAGGAATCGGTTGGTATGATTGTCTACTAAATCGCTCTGTACCAATAGATTATGTCATTAATGATGTAAAGAGAGAGGTCGCTGAATTTCTACTAAAGGAGCATTTTTCATCTACAAGTACCGTCGTCATGTTAACAGCTGTTCCAACAAATCTTGTAGCTATTAATGAATATAAAGCTTCCTTTGGCAGCGTCCTAGTTGCCGTTACGGCCGGAGTAGGCAATGCAGTTGATGTGTCTCGTACACATGAAAGACAAGATAAACCACATATTGGTACTATAAATACGTGGGTTATTGTTAATGGTTGTTTATCAGAAGAAGCGTTTTTCCAAGCAATGATGACGGCTACCGAGGCAAAAACAAAGGCATTGCAATCGGAAAATATTCGCGATGAACTTAGTGGTACAATTGCGACAGGTACTGCTACGGATAGTTTATTAATTGCAGCTACACAAAAAGGGGAAGAAATGCTGTATGGAGGTCCCATTACTGATGTAGGTAAGATTATCGGTAAAGGTGTTTTTGAAACAACTGTACAGGCAATAAAAAATTATCTTCATTCAGCAGATACACCTGCTAAATGAAAATAATGCCCTGCACGACAGCGGCAATTACGCTCAGGCGAAATTATAAAATAACTTTAGGGAGATGAGAGAATGAAGCTTTACACGAAAACCGGCGATACAGGGAAAACAAGTCTTATCGGTGGACGCGTTGATAAAGATAGCTTACGCGTTGAAACATATGGGGCCATTGATGAATTAAATTCTTTTATTGGTAAGGCTGTTAGTGAACTAGATCGTGAATTATTTAAGGATATTTTAATGGATTTAGAAACAATTCAGCATGAGCTTTTCGATGCGGGTGGCGATCTTGCTAACGTCATGAAGGAACGCCATTATAAGCTAACAGAGCAGCCAATCGAAGTGTTGGAAACGCGTATTGATGCATTATCAGATGAAGCACCGCCGTTACAGCGCTTTATTTTACCAGGTGGTGCACCAGCAGCTGCAACCTTACACATTGCTCGCACAGTAGCACGTCGAGCAGAGCGTCAAATGGTAACGCTTATGAAGGAAATCGAAGATGTACCGACAATTGTACAAAAATATTTAAACCGTCTATCTGACTATTTATTTGCAGCTGCAAGGGTTGTGAATTTCCGATTGAATGTCGCGGATGTTGAATATATTCGAAGTGGCAATGTCTTTAAAAAATAATTACCTAAAGTTGTGGTTATTGTGATGAAGATTTATCGGAACAAAATCTCATTTTATCGGAACAATTTTAACTTTTATCGGAATAATTTCAGTTTTTATCAACTAAGGGCGATATGAGATCACGAGCAGAGGAACGAGAGGCTAAAGGCATCACGTTGAAATAAAATAACTACTTTGAAATCTAGCGCACTAAAAAAAGTCGATTTGTCATCAAAAACATGATGCAAATCGGCTTTTTTGACTATGTAAATACTACAAAAGAAGACAAATTTATATTAAAAATATATCTTTAGTGTTTTAGAACGCTCTTAAAATTTAGGGTGGCATTTTTTCTAGTAAAATGTAAGAATATAAAATTATCAGAAATATTTCCGTTTTATGTTGACTGAATGCTCACTCATTTATTAGAATAGGAATATAATGATGGAATGACGTACATTTACGTATGAGCTAGCAAATTTATCACAAAGAGAGAAAGTTACGACAAACTAAGGGGGGGACCAACCATGAGTCCATTAGTAATTGCAAACATTGTTCTAACAGTCGTGGTTGTGCTTTATGCAGTAGGATTGTTCTTCTATCTGTTAAAAACACGCTATAAGTTTGTGCAATTGGGGAAAAAGATAGAATTTGATGAAAGTGTTAAAGAACGAGTTCGTTATCTTATGGTCAATGTACTTGGCCAAAACAAGCTATTAAAAGATCCAAAGAGTGGTTTAATTCATGTCATGTTCTTTTATGGATTTTTGATGGTGCAGCTAGGTGCCATTGATTTAATTTGGAAGGGGTTAGCACCTGGATCACATTTACCGCTTGGTGTTTTCTACAGTGTGTTTACATTTTTCCAAGAGCTTGTGGTATTAATGATTTTAGTGGCGGTTGTGTGGGCATTTTACCGACGCTATGTAGAAAAGCTAGTACGTCTAAAACGAGGCTGGAAAAATGGTCTTGTCTTAATTTTCATTGGTGGGTTAATGGTATCCACATTACTTGCAAATGGTATGGGAATAATTTGGCATGGTGAAGGACTAACTTATACAGAGCCAGTTGCTTCTGGCATTGCTGCTATTTTTAGTTTCTTACCAGTATCAGCAGCGGCTGCTGTGTTCTATGTGATGTGGTGGGCACACTTATTAATTCTTTTGACATTCTTAGTGTATGTACCACAATCGAAGCACTTCCACTTGATTGTAAGCCCGATTAATGTGTACATGAATCGTTTAGATCGTACAGGTACTTTAACACCGATCGACTTTGAGGCATTAGAAAATGCTGAAGATGAAGAGGATATTCCGGCAATTGGTGTTGGCCGTATTCAAGATTTTACACAAAAACAAATGTTAGATTTATATTCCTGCGTAGAGTGCGGACGCTGTACAAATATGTGTCCAGCATCGGGAACAGGGAAAATGCTATCACCGATGGATTTAATCGTGAAGCTTCGTGATCATTTAACATTTACAGGTGCTGTTGTAACAAAGCAAAAGCCATGGGTTCCTTATCAATTCTTTGCTAATACAAAGGGGAATCAGCTAGCGATGGCAGCTGGTGCTGAGGGGGCAGTCATTGAAGATATTTACAGCCCTTCTTTAATTGGCGATGTTATTACAGAATCTGAGATTTGGGCATGTACAACTTGCCGTAACTGTGAAGATCAATGTCCTGTTATGAACGAGCATGTCGATAAAATTATTGATTTACGTCGTTACTTAACGATGACTGAAGGGAAAGTGAACCCTGATGCTCAACGCGCGATGACAAATATCGAGCGTCAAGGCAATCCTTGGGGCTTAAATCGTAAAGAAAAAGAAAATTGGCGTGATCTCGATCCAACAATTCATATTCCAACAGTGAAAGAGCTGAAAAAATCAGGCGAGGAAATGGAATATTTATTCTGGGTAGGTTCCATGGGGGCATTTGATAACCGCTCGCAAAAAATTGCATTAGCTTTCTGTCGTTTATTAAACGAGGCGGGCGTGAAGTTTGCAATTTTAGGAAATAAAGAGAAAAACTCAGGGGACACTCCTCGTCGTTTAGGAAATGAATTTTTATTCCAAGAGCTGGCAACTGCAAATATTGATGAATTTGAGAAAAACGACGTGAAGAAAATCGTTACGATTGACCCGCACGCTTACAATATCTTTAAAAATGAATACCAAGACTTTGGCTGGAAGGGCGAGGTCTACCACCATACAGAACTATTGAATCAATTGATTGAAGAAAATCGCCTGGCGTTAAATTACGAAGTTCATGAAACGATTGTTTTCCACGATTCTTGTTATTTAGGTCGTTATAACGATGTATATGATGCACCACGCGAGATATTACGTGGCATCCCAGGTGTTAAGCTTGTGGAAATGGAGCGTAATCGTGAAACAGCAATGTGCTGTGGCGCAGGTGGCGGTTTAATGTGGATGGAAGAGCATGGCGGCAATCGTATTAACGTAGCACGAACAGAACAAGCTTTAGCAACTGATGCATCTGTTATCTCTTCTGGATGTCCTTACTGCTTAACGATGCTAGAGGATGGAACAAAGGCTAAAGAGGTTGAGGATTCAATCGGTACATTCGATGTTGCAGAACTATTAGAGCGTTCTGTATTTGGTGAAAAAGTGAAAGCTGTCGAAGAAGCAGCGGATGTAATGGCTGAGGAAGTAGTAGCTTCTGTGGACAGTGCCGAACAAAACGAGAATGCGGAAACTAACGCAGAAAAATGATGTTTATTGCAGAAATATTTTAGTTATCTGAAAAATATAAATTGCACAATAAATAATTGTTTTGTAGAATAAGATTAAATGGAGATGGGAGTTGAACTATAAACTCCCATTTTTCATAGCTAGGGGTCGAGCGAGCGTTCAGTCAACGTAGAAGCTCTAATCCTTCTTCTGAAACGTAAAACAAAAGGGGTGTTTTACTTGAATAGAGCTGTAATTTTAGCAGGAGCAAGAACTGCATTTGGTAAGTTTGGAGGTTCACTATCAGCATTAAGTGCAAGTGACTTAGGTGCAATCGCCATAAAAGGGGCACTAGAGAAAGCGAATATCTCGCCTGACGAAGTGAATGAAGTAATTTTAGGCTCCGTTTTACAAGGGGGACAGGGCCAAATTCCTTCAAGGCAGGCTGCGATCAAAGCAAATTTACCAATAGCAGTGAAAACAGAAACGATTAACAAGGTTTGTGCGTCAGGGATGCGTGCTGTAACACTAGCAGATCAGCTAATTCGATTAGGGGACGAAGAAGTAATAATCGCTGGTGGTATGGAGTCCATGTCCAATGCACCGTATTATCTACAAAATGGTCGAACAGGTTTACGCATGGGCGACTCAACAATGGTGGATGGCATGCTATATGATGGCTTAACATGTGCCTTTAATAAGGCAAGGCCACATATGGGAAGCTACGGTAATACAACGGCGAAAGAATATTCGTTAAGCCGTGAGGAGCAGGATGCTTGGTCAGTTCGCAGTCATGAACGTGCACTTGCAGCAATTGAAAAAGGTTACTTTGCTGAAGAAATCGTGCCTGCGGAAATTCCACAACGTAAGGGAGAACCGCTTCAAGTCGATACAGACGAGGCACCAAGACCCGGTACATCAATGGAGGTACTTGCAAAACTCAAGCCAGCCTTTGACAAGGATGGAACAATTACAGCAGGTAATGCACCTGGCGTTAACGATGGTGCTTGTGCCCTAGTAGTAATGAGTGAGGAACGTGCAACTCGTGAAGGCAGAGAGCCACTTGCGGTGATTATCGGCCATGAAGAGCTTGCTATTGAGCCAGAGAACTTTCCACAAACACCAGGGCTTGTCATTAACAAATTACTGAAAAAGACGGGGAAATCATTAGCTGACATTGATTTGATCGAAATCAATGAAGCATTTGCAGCTGTAGCTCTTGTCAGCAAGCAGTTGGCGGATTTAGATGCTGAAAAGGTCAATGTTAACGGTGGTGCAGTGGCACTAGGTCATCCAATCGGAGCATCTGGCGCACGCATTATTTTAACACTTGTTCATGAATTAAAGCGCCGTGGCGGTGGTATCGGAATTGCGGCTATCTGCTCAGGTGGAGGGCAAGGCGATGCAATTATGATTGAAGTACCGAAAACAGGGGGACATGAATGATGGGAATTCAAAAAGTAATGGTTATTGGTGCTGGGCAAATGGGCTCCGGCATTGCACAAGTTTGTGCACAAGCTGGTTATGATGTCAAACTGAACGACATGAAGCAAGAATTTTTCGAACGTGGTTTGGGCGTCATTACGAAAAACCTGACACGTGATGTCGAAAAGGGTCGTAAAACTGAGGAAGAGAAAGCAGCTATTCTAGGTCGTATTAATATGTCACTAGATTTACAGGATGCTAGTGATGTAGATATTATCATCGAGGCAGCAGTGGAAAATATGGAAGTAAAGCAATCCATCTTTAAGCAAATTGATCAGATTGCACCGGCACATGCCATTTTAGCTACGAATACATCGTCTTTACCAATTACGGAAATTGCAGCTGTAACAAATCGTCCAGAGCAAGTAATTGGTATGCACTTTATGAATCCGGTACCTGTTATGAAGCTAGTAGAAATTATTAGAGGGTTAGCTACAAGTGATGAAGTCTACAAAGCGGTTGAAGACATGACAGTAACATTATCGAAAACGCCAGTGGAGGTAAATGACTTCCCGGGCTTTATTTCGAATCGTATTTTATTACCAATGATTAATGAAGCGATCTACGCATTGTATGAGGGTGTAGCATCGAAAGAAGCTATTGATGATGTAATGAAGCTTGGAATGAATCATCCGATGGGGCCATTAACATTAGCAGATTTCATTGGTCTTGATACATGTTTATCTATCATGGAGATTTTACATGAGGGCTTAGGTGATAGTAAATACAGACCTTGTCCATTGCTTCGTAAATATGTGGCAGCAGGATGGCTAGGTAAAAAATCTGGAAGAGGCTTTTACGTTTACGAATAATCCTATGGGGATGGGGTGATTCAAAACGAAGTGTAATGCTACGGGACAACATACAGGGGTGACATTATAGATGCATTTACAATTTACAGATGAACAAATAATGATGCGTGATATGGTTCGAAATTTCGCTCAGGATAAAATCGAACCGTGGGTTGAACGAATGGAGGCAGGAGAATTTCCGCGTAAGCTCCTTACACAAATGGGGGAATTAGGTTTAATGGGGATTACGGCGCCTGAGGAATTAGGCGGCTCAGCGATGGATTTTACATCGTACATAATTGCTATCAATGAACTATCGAAGGTGAGCGCAGTAATGGGGGTTATTTTATCTGTGCATACTTCGGTAGGAACAAATCCCATTATTTATTTCGGCAACGATGAACAAAAGAAACGTTATGTTCCAAAGCTTGCTGCAGGTGAATATTTAGGGGCATTTTGTTTAACGGAGCCTAGCGCTGGTTCAGATGCTGGCTCTTTACAATCCAAAGCGGTGCGAGATGGAGATGAATATGTCATCAACGGCTCCAAGGTGTTTATTACAAATGGTGGAGAAGCGGATGTTTATATTGTCTTTGCCTCAACGAATCCTACTGAAAAAACACGTGGTATTTCAGCCTTTATTGTTGAAAAAGGAACTTCGGGCTTAATCGTAGGAAAAGATGAACAAAAAATGGGCTTACACGGCTCACGTACAGTTCAACTTACATTCGACAACTGTCGCATTCCAGCCGCAAACCTTCTTGGGGAGGAAGGGGAAGGCTTTAAAATCGCAATGGCCAATTTAGATGTTGGACGTATTGGAATCGCAGCACAAGCTCTAGGTATTGCTGAAGCAGCGCTAGAGGCAGCCACTGCATATGCCAAAGAACGTGTTCAATTTGGAAAGCCTATTGCAGCGCAACAAGGTGTTGGCTTCAAGCTTGCTGATATGGCGACTGCTGTGGAAGCAGTGAAATTATTAGTCTATCGGGCTGCGGATTTACGCACAAAAGGGTTACCGTGTGGAGCGGAGGCCTCGATGGCAAAACTTTTTGCCTCTCGTACAGCAGTGCAAACAGCGCTAGAAGCTATACAGATTTTTGGTGGTTATGGCTATACAAAAGATTATCCAGTAGAGCGTTATTTCCGAGATGCAAAAGTGACAGAAATATACGAGGGTACAAGTGAAATTCAAAAGCTAGTCATTAGTAAACATTTACTGAAATAAGGTTTGTTGCATTGTTGATTTTCCCAGGATAATGTCGATTGCTAACATAAAACGCTCGTGTAACCTGAAAACTGGTCAGGTCATGCAATGAATCGCTCAGTTACCTCAATGAACGGATCAGGTAACCAAAAGATTTGCTCAGTTTTCTCGAAGCAATATAGCAGGAACATGATCAAAAATTGAAATCAACAATATAGCACAAATAGAGTCTAACGAAAAAGGGGAAATGGACAATGAACTTTCAATTATCAGAAGAGCATGAGCAATTACGCGAAATGATTCGTGATTTTGCTATTAATGAAGTAGCACCAACAGCAGCTGAACGTGATGAGAACGAAGAATTTGACCGTGCAATTTTCGATAAAATGGCGGAGCTAGGGTTAACAGGTATTCCATGGCCAGAAGAATACGGTGGTGCAGGCTTTGATTATCTTGCATATGTCATTGCTGTAGAAGAATTATCACGTGTATGTGCTTCAACAGGGGTAACGTTATCAGCACATACTTCACTTGCTGGTTGGCCGATTTTTAAATTCGGTACAGAAGAACAAAAACAAAAATATCTTCGTCCAATGGCAGAAGGTAAACATATAGGTGCATATGGTTTAACAGAACCAGGATCAGGCTCTGATGCTGGTGGCATGAGAACATATGCAAAACGTGATGGCGATGATTATATTTTAAACGGCTCGAAAATTTTCATTACCAATGGTGGAGTAGCAGATACATATGTTGTATTTGCAGTAACAGATCCAGAAGCTAAACATGGCACAACTGCTTTTATCGTTGAAGCTGGCTTTGAAGGTTTCTCGGTAGGGAAGAAGGAGAAAAAACTAGGAATTCGTTCATCTCCTACAACTGAAATTATTTTTGATAACTGTCGCGTTCCGAAAGAAAACATGCTTGGAGCTGAGGGAGAAGGCTTTAAAATTGCGATGACAACACTTGATGGAGGACGGAATGGTATTGCGGCACAAGCTGTAGGGATTGCACAAGGCGCATTGGATGCAGCGGTTGAATACGGTAAAGAGCGCGTGCAATTTGGTAAACCGATTACTGCTAACCAAGGTGTCTCCTTTAAACTAGCGGATATGGCAACTCAAATTGAAGCATCTCGACTGCTTACATACCAAGCGGCTTGGTTGGAATCAAATGGTCTACCTTATGGTAAAGCATCTGCAATGGCAAAATTAATGGCTGGCGATACTGCGATGAATGTAACGACTGAGGCGGTTCAAGTCTTTGGTGGGTATGGATATACGAAAGATTATCCTGTTGAGCGCTTCATGCGTGATGCAAAAATCACACAAATTTATGAAGGTACACAAGAGATTCAACGGCTTGTTATCTCTCGTATGTTGACAAAATAACGTATGACAGGAAGAGATAAAAGACCCGAAGTACAGTCGACGGTTAAAGATGAAAATCTCATCGCCATTCGTCGAGAACAAATGATAGAGGGAGCCATTAAATTATTTAAAGAAAAAGGTTTTCATCGTGCTACCACGAGAGAAATCGCAAAAGCTGCAGGCTTTAGTATCGGAACATTATATGAATATATTCGTACTAAGGAAGATGTCCTATATCTTGTATGTGATAGTATTTATCACCATGCGATGGAGCGACTTTCTAGTTATGAGATTAAGGCAGGAACTATAGAAGAGTTAAAGGAAATGATTCGAGAGTATTTCTTGCAAATTGATAGTATGGTTGATGAGCTGACAATCATGTATCAGGAAACTAAATCATTATCAAAAGAAGCACAACGCTATGTATTTAGTAAAGAGTTTGAAATGGTTGGTACTTTTGAGCGATTACTACAACGCTGTGTGCAATCAGGTGAAATAACGATGACGGATCAACAAATTCACTTGGCAGCAAATAACTTAGTCGTTTCTGGACAAAGCTGGGCATTCCGTAAATGGGCGCTCCATCGTCAGCACTCTATTGACGAATTTATTGAAATGCAAATAACATTGTTTATTTCAGGCATAAAGGGGTTCTAATAAGTTTTTGTAAAGGGGTTGTCGGTAATTGCATAGTGCGACATTGCAATTACCGATTTTTTTATGCATTATGCTCTATAACACAAAGGTGTAATTGATTAAGGGGAGAAAGTGGGGATTTCATATGACAAAGGTAGAAGTATATCGTCCAAAAAATCACGTACGTTTTGTAACAGCATCTAGTCTTTTTGATGGACATGATGCTTCGGTTAACATTATGCGACGTATTTTACAATCCAGTGGTGTAGAAGTAATCCATTTAGGACATAACCGCTCCGTAGAAGAAGTCGTAAATGCTGCGATTCAAGAGGATGCACAAGGCATTGCAGTATCTTCTTATCAAGGCGGGCATATGGAATACTTTAAATATATGTATGATTTGCTACGTGAAAAAGGAGCACCACATATTAAAATTTATGGTGGCGGCGGTGGTGTTATTTTACCACGTGAAATTAAAGAGCTACACGCTTACGGGATTGCAGGGATTTTCTCGCCAGAGGATGGTCGCGTTTTAGGATTACAAGGGATGATTAATGAAAAAATTAAAGGGACTGATTTCCCAACCGCTACAGGTAACTATCAAGAAAAGTTGGATGCCTTAACACCAGAAACGCCAGAAATATTAGCAAATTTAATAACTGCTGCTGAGTCCAATGATGATGAAGAAACGAAAAAGATGCTAGAAGAAGCTCGCAAACGCTCAAAAGGAACACCTGTATTAGGTATTACAGGAACAGGTGGTGCGGGAAAATCTTCCTTAACGGATGAATTAATTCGTCGTTTCTTAAAGGAGTTTCCGGATAAACGCGTAGCTATTCTTTCTGTCGATCCAACAAAGCAAAAAACAGGTGGCGCTTTACTTGGTGACCGAATTCGTATGAATGCGATTTTTAATAATCGAGTATACATGCGTAGTTTAGCAACACGTGGATCTCGTACAGAGCTTACTGCTTCTATTGGGGACGTGCTAGACGTAGTGCGTGTCGCGGACTATGATTTAATCATTGTAGAAACAAGTGGTATTGGTCAAGGTGATGCGGAAATTACAAAATACACGGATCTTTCCATGTACGTGATGACAAGTGAGTTTGGTGCTCCAACTCAGCTTGAAAAAATTGACATGATTGATTTTGCGGATGTAATCGCCATCAATAAATTTGAACGCAAAGGCTCAGAGGATGCGCTACGTCAAGTGCAGAAGCAATATCAACGTTCACGAGAACTTTGGGATGAATCACTTGATAATATGCCTGTGTACGGTACGATTGCCAGCCAATTTAATGATAAAGGAACGAATGCTTTATTTGCTGCATTAATAAATATCATTAATACGAAGACAGGAAGTAATTGGGAAACGGGATATGAGCAATTTGCAAAAACTCAAAAGCAAGATGTTATCATTCCGAACGATCGTCGTTATTATTTACGAGAACTGACAGATACTGTGCGTGGCTATCATAAAAAATCAGCGCAACAGGTAGAATTTGCTCGTCGTCTATTCCAATTAGAGGGAGCTATTGCAGCGGTTAAGGAAAAAGCGCCAAATGATGCACTTATCGCATCTCTCACTTCTTTAGCAGAAGGCGTTAGAGATGAATTAACGGCTGAATCTAAACGTATTTTAGACAATTGGAATGCTTTAAAAGATGCGTATGCAGGAGACGAATTTGTCACGAAAGTTCGTGATAAAGAAATTCGAACAATTTTAAAGACAACAAGCCTCTCAGGTACAAAAATACCTAAAGTTGCTTTGCCGAAATTCGTAGATTATGGTGAAATTTTACGCTGGGTTTATAGAGAAAATGTACCTGGTGAATTTCCGTATACAGCGGGGGTATTCCAATTTAAACGTGAAGGTGAAGATCCGAAGCGACAATTTGCTGGAGAAGGAACGCCTGAGCGTACGAATAAACGATTCCATTATTTATCGAAGGATGATGATGCAAAACGTTTATCAACAGCATTTGATTCAGTAACGTTATACGGAGAGGATCCAGATTACCGACCAGATATTTATGGAAAGGTTGGAGAATCGGGTGTATCAATTTGTACGTTAGAGGATATGAAAAAGCTTTATGCAGGCTTTGATTTATGTGCACCATCGACTTCAGTATCAATGACAATTAACGGTCCAGCACCGGTTATTTTGGCAATGTTCATGAATACGGCTATTGATCAGCAAGTGAAACTACGTGAGGAAGAACTTGGTCGACCATTGACAGTTGAAGAATTTACAGAGACACGGGAGAAAACATTACAGGTTGTACGTGGAACCGTGCAAGCAGATATTTTAAAAGAAGACCAAGGGCAAAATACATGTATTTTCTCAACAGAGTTTGCGTTACGAATGATGGGAGATATTCAGCAATACTTTATCGATCATAAAGTTCGTAATTATTACTCAGTATCTATTTCTGGGTACCATATAGCCGAAGCTGGTGCGAACCCAATATCCCAATTGGCCTTCACATTAGCAAATGGCTTTACGTATGTGGAATATTATTTAAGTCGAGGCATGAATATTGACGACTTTGCACCAAATCTATCATTCTTTTTCTCTAACGGACTCGATCCAGAGTACACGGTTATTGGACGTGTAGCCCGTCGTATTTGGGCAATTGTAATGCGTGATAAGTACGGCGCCAATGAACGAGCACAAAAATTAAAATATCATATCCAAACATCTGGACGCAGTTTGCATGCACAGGAGATTGATTTTAATGATATCCGCACAACATTACAGGCGTTAATGGCATTACAGGATAACTGTAATTCATTGCATACAAATGCATATGATGAGGCAATTACAACGCCTACGGAAGAATCTGTACGTCGTGCAATGGCTATTCAAATGATTATTACGAAGGAACATGGCTTAGCGAAAAACGAAAATCCATTACAAGGGGCGTTTATCGTAGAAGAGTTAACAGACCTTGTAGAAGAAGCGGTACTTGAAGAGTTTGATCGTATCAATGATCGTGGTGGCGTCCTAGGTGCAATGGAAACACAATATCAACGTGGTAAAATTCAAGAGGAATCCATGTACTACGAGATGCTAAAACATTCAGGTGAGTTACCAATCATTGGTGTGAACACATACTTAAATCCGAATCCACCTTCAGAAGATGAAATTAACAATATGGAAATTGCGCGTGCATCGACGGAAGAAAAAGAGACGCAAATTCAAAATTTACATGCCTTTTGGAAGCAACATGAAGGTGAGAACGAAGCGGCCCTTGCTCGTTTACAACAAGTAGCTGTCAACAACGGCAATATTTTCGCGGAGCTAATGGAAACCGTAAAAGTCGCTAGCTTAGGGCAGATCACAAATGCTTTATATGAGGTTGGTGGACAATATCGTCGTAATATGTAATTGATAAACATGTGAATTTTCTTATTGTTTAACATTTATTCTATTTTGTGCAAAATGTTTGTGAAGTTTTAAGTGTCTAGTCCTAGGATTAGGCACTTCTTTTTATTTCCGTTATAATAAGAAATGTAAAAAAAGGGGAGGCGCAGTAGAATGATGAAATCAGCTATTAACTACATCATTATTTTAGCTTTGGTGGTAGGAGTTATTTTCCTGTATGATAAGCAATTTGGCGCTGTTCCTTTACTAATATTATCGGTCTATATGTTTTACTTAGGGATAAAAAAAATGCGTGATATAAAAAACAGTAATTGAAGCTAGCAAAGAGGATAAAACTTTGTATATAATGGGTATTATGCTTATGATATGGAAAGTTACTTTTGTGCGGCCTTTTTTGCTGCGCTCCGACAATAAAGCTATATAAATTTTAAAACGTCCATAGTGATGAGGGAAAGGAAGTGCACGAATGAATTTTCGTGAAATGACAAAAGAACAATTAACGGAAGAATCGTTAATTAACTTAGCGTACGCAATTTTAAATGAAAAACGTGCCTCAGTGTCTTTTAATGACTTATTAACAATTATTCAAGAGCTTGTAGGCTATAGTGATGAAGAAATGAAAGCTCGCCTGCTACAATTTTACACAGATATGAATGTAGATGGTCGCTTCTTATTTAATCAGGAAACTGGCTGGGGCTTACGTGAATGGTATAAAGTTGAACAGATTGAAGAAGAAACAGCTCCTTCTGTTAAAACTCATAAGAAAAAATCTAAAGCAGCCGTTGAAGATGAGGATGATTTAGATGAAGATCTAGATGAAGAAGATATTGACTTCGATGAAGATTATGAAGAATTCGTTGAAGATGAAGATGATCTAGATGAAGAAGATGGTAAAGAAGATATCGATTTTGATGAAGAAGATCTAGAGGACATCGATGAAGAAATCGACGAGGACTTTACTGAAGAAGATGAAGAAGAATTTGAAGAAGAGGACGAAATCTAACTTATTTCACCAAACAACTTCTGAAATAAGCTGATTCCGGACCCGATTATGCCGAGCCATAATTGATGATAATTACTCTTTGAAATTTTCTTTCTTTTATCCTTGTAGTAAAAAATCTTGACTTCTATCGCGGTTCCGTTTAATCTTTTACTTGGGCTCCTTAATTAAAGGAGAAAGACCGTGTATGTAATACGCTCCCCCTGCAAACCTATGCAGGAGGAGCGTTTTTTTATTTTTTTAACTATATTCAGTCAAGTTCTCCCATGTTTATAGCTACGGAATGAATATAAATGCTTTAAATTATTCATGATGTATAATAATCGGTGACTGCGTATATGTTAGGATGAAATTTTTAAAAGGAAAGTAGAAAAGAGATAGAAACGATTACAGCTTCGAATCGACTACAATTTTGTAGGCATTCTCGGCTTTTCTTATTTTAGGGATAAGAAATATCAATTTCTTAGGCCGTAGAGACATTTGCACCAATGCTCAAGATTACTTAGCTTAGGACGTGAATGCACTTTTCTTACTAGTAATTTCTAGAACAATATAAGGAGGAATTTTTTCATGACGAAGTATATTTTTGTAACAGGTGGGGTTGTGTCTTCACTTGGAAAAGGGATTGTAGCAGCATCTCTAGGTCGTTTATTAAAAAATCGTGGATTAGAAGTAACGATTCAAAAATTTGACCCATATATCAATATTGACCCAGGTACAATGAGTCCTTATCAGCATGGTGAGGTTTTCGTAACAGATGATGGCGCAGAAGCTGACTTAGACTTAGGTCACTACGAACGTTTCATAGATATTAACCTAGGAAAACATTCTACAGTAACATCAGGGCGTGTTTATCAGTCTGTATTACAAAAAGAACGCCGCGGTGATTACAATGGTGGAACAGTACAAGTAATTCCTCATATTACAAATGAAATCAAAGATCGTATTCAACGAGCTGGTCGCGAAACAAATGCGGATGTAGTTATTACAGAAGTAGGCGGAACAGTTGGGGATATTGAGTCATTACCATTCCTTGAAGCAATTCGCCAAATGAAAACGAATTTAGGTCATAACAATGTGATGTATGTTCACTGTACGCTTATTCCTTATATTAAAGCTGCGGGTGAGCTAAAAACAAAACCAACTCAGCATTCTGTAAAAGAATTACGTTCTTTAGGTATTCAACCAAATATTATCGTTGTACGTACAGAGCAAGAAGTGCCACAGGATATGAAAGAAAAATTAGCTTTATTCTGTGATGTTCAGCCACACGAAATTATCGAATCTCGCGATGCAGAACATTTATATGAAGTACCACTAAACCTTCATGCTCAAGATATCGATGATATCGTGCTTGACCATTTTGGCATTGAAGCACCAGAGGCGGATATGGAAGAATGGCGCGAGCTTGTAGCAAAAGTGAAGAGCTTACCAAATAAACGAAAAGTAGCATTAGTAGGTAAATATGTAGAACTACAAGATGCTTACATTTCTGTTGTAGAGGCATTAAAGCATGCAGGCTATGCATATAATTCTGATATTGAGATTGACTGGATCAATGCAGAACACGTGGATGCTGACAATGTTGTTTCACTATTAAAAGGTGCTGACGCCATTTTAGTTCCAGGTGGCTTCGGTGATCGTGGAGTTGAAGGTAAAATTTTAGCGACACAATATGCTCGTGAAAATAATGTACCATTCTTAGGTATTTGCCTAGGTATGCAACTTGCAACAGTGGAATTTGCTCGTAACGTACTTGGTTTACAAGGAGCACATTCTACAGAGCTTGATCCAAAAACAGAATATCCGATTATCGATTTCCTACCAGATCAAAACGACAATGTAGACATTGGTGGTACATTACGTTTAGGTTTATATCCATGTAAGTTAAAAGAAGGCTCAAAGGCGATCCAAGCTTATGGTCAAGAACTTGTTTATGAACGTCACCGCCATCGTTATGAATTTAACAATGAGTATCGTGAAGCGATGGAAGCTGAAGGTCTTGTCTTCTCAGGTACAAGTCCTGACGGTAAATTAGTAGAAATTATCGAGTTACCAGAAAATAATTTCTTCGTAGCATGTCAATTCCACCCTGAGTTGGTATCACGACCAAACCGTCCACAGCCATTGTTCCGTGATTTTATCGGAGCAACATTCAAATAATGAAAAAAGAGTTGTCTCAAGTGCTGAGACAACTCTTTTTTTGATAGAAAGAACTTGTTTCTCGATAAAAGTCCAAAATGTTTCGATAAAATGAGATTTTGTTTCGATAAAAGCTCAAATAGTTTCGATAAAGAGCGATTTTGTTTCGATAAATCTTCAAAGTATTTCTGTAATGTTAGATTCTTTACAGCTCTTCGTCATCAAGACCAAGCATTTCATCATACGCAATTTTTACTGCCTCATAAACAAAAAGGGCAGCAATAGCATGTGGCACGACTATGCGCTTGCCTAAATCGTTCGGTAATAAACCACCGCGCATGCGTGTTGAAATATACGTATACGCTAAATCTGCTAGTGGATTTTCAGAGTTATCGACTTCGCTAGCAACTGCTGCAAATGGAATAAACTGATTATTTAATTGCTGTGCTAAGGCTAATGCATCCTCATCGTGTGCACTACGTGTAAAAATGCATACTCGATCAGCTTCTGTGATCACTGTATCTTTTGTCCAAGGGACTAACTTGGTAAAACGTTCAACAGCTTGGCATGCATTTAATTCGACAACTTGCATTTCGCCAAAACATGCGAAATAGACATTGCCTTCACCAATACCCGCTTGTGCAAGTAATCGTGCTGTTTCTTCAATAGCTTCCTCTTCAGTTTGTGTTATTCTTTGTAATAATCCACTTAATTGTGTTGTTAGAATTTTTGACATGATCCCACCTCAATCAATATTATAGGTATGATAAGAGCATAAAGCAAAAGCAGATAATTTATAATACTAGAAGGTATTAAGAGGTTAAAGGAGAATAATACATAATATAGGAAGTTTTGTGTAAGAATAATAACTCAAAAAGGGCGGAATGAAATGTGAAACGATTACTAATTGTCGATGATCAACCAGGAATTCGTTTGCTTTTAAATGAAGTGTTGAAAAAAGAAGGTTATGTTACATATTTAGCTGCAAATGGTATGGAAGCGCTGAAATATGCTGAGGAGGAAATGGATTGTGTCCTATTAGACATGAAAATTCCAGGGATGGATGGCATAGAAATTTTAAAGCGCTTAAAAGAGAAGTGGCCACAACTTCCAGTATTCATGATGACTGCATATGGTGAATTGGACGTTGTACAGGAGGCATTAGATTTAGGAGCAATCCGATATTTTACTAAGCCTTTTGATATTTTTGAAGTGCGAGATGAAGTAAATAAAACATTAAAAGTATAGAAAAACAGGCAGTGGTCAACACCGCCTGTTTTTCATGATTGTTATAAGATTATTAGTAATTTTCTACCGTTTTATATTCACTAGCTGCCAAAATATATAACTCATCACCATAACATTCGCTTACGTGCAGAAAACAAGACGCTGTCGCTACGTTGCACTCCGCTTTCGCGTAGAAAATAAAAGCCCCTGCTTTTCAGGGGCTGAAACCTTCGTTTC
>NZ_JAQZSD010000038.1:0-42288 GCF_028674935.1 Lysinibacillus sp. CNPSo 3705
TTTCTACACCCATTATAGTATATTTATTTAGTAAATCTTGCAAAAAAATAAGTTCATTTTCATTATCCTTTAATTTTCTTAATTCCCTCAATTCCTTACTCTGCAATAACTCTTTTTCTTGTATCTCCTGATATTTCATTTTTAGTATTTCCAATTCATTATTTCGTTTTTTGAAAAGCATTATAATCCAACATCTCCCTTATGATAATACTTATTGTATCGGGATACATTCAAATACATTTAAGGGATAATAAAAATAATGTTAACCTTCTGCTTGCGTTTCAAAATCCCGTCCTGTAATTTCTTCATACTGCTTAGGCGTAATTTCTCCAAAAGGATTAGCATCCGTTTTTACAGCTAACCGCAACTGAGCAGCTGTCACCCATTTATACATAAAAGCGATTTGCCAAAATTGCACTATGCTTCACCGCCTTTCAGGGTCATTACTTTAAGCTTCAATTGCGAAACTGTTTGCCCCAGGCTATTAATAAGCAAATCCTTCTGAACGCCCTTGATTTTTTCTTGTGCTAATTGTTCTCCCAGTGAAGAAACTTGTTCATCAATGCTCAACCCTGTTCCGATTTTGATAGGCTCGCCAATTGAGCCATCTTTATTACGTTGTTTATATTCCATTACTCTACAGCCCCCGATATTAAGTGGATTTTGTGATTAACCGTAGTATTCGGTCGTGTAGTAGAAAGTTTCAAAATGATATTTTCTTTCGGTTCTGTTGTTTCATAATAGAATGTATCTTCGACTATCTTATCATCGTATGGCATTGGTGCCGTATCTTCCGGTGATAGTGTCTCATACTGCTCTTGCTCACCAGCTAAAGTCATGGACAGCTCAACTTTTAAGTCCAATTCCTTATCACGCTCGATAAATAATAAAACACCCTTTGCAGTTCCCTTAGGTGGCTCAATTTTATAACGAGCTACAGATTGCAAAATAGGTGTTTTCACTTCATTTTTATTTAGTTTTATCGTTTTGCTAGTTTTAGCGCCATAATTGTCTACGACTTCTACTACAATGGCATTTTCGCGAATCTGTAGTTGTGAAAGTGCTATTTCAAATTCCCACTCTCCACCTGAACCACTGTAAATTTCAACTGAGTTTCCAGAATTGATTCGTCTTGTTACTTTTACACTTGAATTAGCATCTTCGTCGGATGCTTTACCTGTGATTTTAAATTTGTCGTTATCAACTACACCAGACGGTACAACGGCATCCACGGATAAAAGTGGCGCTCGGTTAGGTACAACATAAAATGATTTTTCAATAATAATAGATGAAGCCCCTTCACTGTCAGTGGCCCATACTTTTAACTTTTGTGCTACTCCATCGGTTAGAATACCAGTGAGAACTGTATCACCATCGTATAGCTTACTGCCTTTGAATTTTAGCTGCTTAGACAGTGCAATTTGCGTTTGGCTTATATTAGTAGCCAACACCTTTCGTTGTTCGCTATTTATTTGGTAGTAAACAGTAACTGATTGGTCTGAATCAGCATCATAGGCTGTTCCTGCAATGTTTAAAATGTCATTTTCGTACAGTGTTACGTTTTCGGATGGATTAGTTAATGTTACGGTAGGAGCTACATTATGCTCAATTACAAAAGCCTCTGAATATACATAGTCGGAATACACATTACTTGTATTTTTTGCACGCACTCGCAATTCAAGTGTTTTAAGCGCTTTATCAGTCGTGATTGTCAAGTTACGAGTTAGCGTGTTGTTATACCCAAGCTGTGTCCATGTGCCGGTTGCATTGTATCTGTAAACTACCTCATAAAGTGAAATATTTTGCGCACTTGAGGCACCAAAGGCAATACTCGCAACCTCGTTAGGTTTAAACTTCTTACCTGTTGTTGGCGCTGTAAATGGTGAGGGCGGCGCGATAGATTGACTTACACGACTACCACGAACATACCAATAACCATCTGCGTGTTGTCCGTTTGTCGGATATGTGCCATCTTCGGCAGGAATGTCGCTTTGTACTAGCGAACCTTTACTGTAACTTGTCGATGACGTCGAATCACTTGAGTTTTTGCTTTGCATAGATACCAGTTGTCGTGCGCCTGACAGATTTCCTCCGTTACCAATTACTTCTATGGTATATTTCTGTAAAGTTGAACCACTCATTTCATACCCAACGTCACCAACTGACATAGGTACGCTGTAACCTATTTGACTATTTACTCCGTAATAGTTACTTCCGTTATAAAACGTGTATGATCGGTATAGATTAGCGAATTCTGTTGGAGTCCAACCAACTGGAGAACTCCAAGGAGCTTCTTGATATGTTGTCGTACTCGCCACCGTATACCTAGCATAATAATACTTTGGCTTTGTAACTGTGTACAAACTACTCTCGCGATACGCACTTTCTAATCCACCAGAATCAACAGCCTTGACGCGCATTTTTAAGCTTGTCGCATTAGGTATTGTGTACGGAAAGTTCGATGTTGTCGTTTCTCCAGCTTTTGAGTATGCAGCGTTATTAACAGAAACTTCCCAAATGTATTTAGATAAATTACCTTCTGCATCAGTTGACGCACCAACTGTAAATACTTTTGAATCACCAATTTCAAGCGTTCCGCTAGGTTGTGTAAATGCTCCTGGTTGCGTTGGTGCAGTATTGACGATAGCACCTTTAACGTACCAATAGCCATCGCTGTGTCGCCCGTTTGTTGGATATGCGCCATCTTCTGCCGGGATATTGGATTGTATTAGTGCGCCTTTAGTATAGTTTGTCGTTGTTGTATTTTTCGCTATTACTTTTTGGTGTAATACGTAGGTAAGTTCATCACTAGCTTGACCACTTTGGGTTGTTATAAACCTAAAGAGGTAATTATCATCATTCTTGTCATATGCAACACCATCTAATGTAACCCAATCTGACGAGTTCCACATTTCTGTAGGTGTGTACGTATTGGTAGCATTATTGAACGTATATTTTTTGTATGAACCTTCGTATTTTCCTCTACTAGCATTAACATATTCCCAAGGCGCATCGTCGTTATACAAAGTGTTTTGATTAGCTATAAACTTGTCATAATAATATCGTACCATTTTATACTACCTCCACTAATTCCACACTATATGTTTGCCAATCACCAACACCCATTTCAGCGTTGACCGTATCAATTGAGACATTACTTCGAGCCACTTTAGCACCTTTTTTGTAGTTGTTTGTAAGATCTTGTACCTTGATAGTGTCAGCACCTACCTCAGTGATAATAACGCCCTCGCAATGCTCATCATCATAGATTGTGACCTGTGTAAATGCTGTAAATCCTTCGGTATTAGCCACCTTAAATTCTGTTGTACCGGTTGCAATAGCTAGAGGAATATATGTCATCGTTTTGTCTAGCTTGATTTTGTTTGTGCTACCATCCAAAGGATCTGCAAATGTTCCACTATTACCTGGTACTCGACCATCTAACTCCAATTGAATTTGTATACGACGTATAGTGGATTCTAAAGAAATTAAATAATTCCTATTAATTTCAATATTTTCATCTAAATGATTCATCACTTCTTCATTGTGACGAGTTCCTTCTTGTAAAGCCTTCCATACTGGTACACCCGTAATAGGCTCAATTTCTTGCTTTCCAGTGTCAGGGTCAATAACAGGAATGAAGTTGCCTTTTTCATCTATTCGCAAAATATGATCTAAAAAATTTATTCTTTCATATTTTTCAAATGCCACTATGCCACCACTCCCTCAGCAATGATAGGAATATCAAAAACATACATAAAACCATTATTTTCCCTATAGAAATTTGTTGGACCGCTTACCAAAATAGCATTATCACTATCTAGTAAAGCAGCATGTGTTACGTTTCCTTTATGCTTATTTAAATAAAACATCACTCTTATAATGTTGCCTAACTGCTCTGTTTTGTAAATTTCAACATCGCGTTCAACTCCATCAATTAAAAAACGCCCCTTTCTCACATTTGAAAGTAGCGTTTGAAACAGTAATTTAATTAATCTTTCGTGAACTTGCATGTTATCACCTCATTTTAATAAGAAAATGCCATACCTGTAATTGGATAGACTACCTTGTAACCGTGTGTCTTTGCAGGAATATCAATCTTAGACTCACTACTTACACCTACACCATTATCAGTTGTTATTGCTTGATTAGTTTTAGGATAGACAACTGGATAAACATGATTACGAGCACTTACTTTAATACCTGGTACCTCAAATACATACATAAATAAACTTTGTAAATGAGCTGGTTTAATTTCTTCTATTGCGTCTACCAAGCCATTACCTATTAAACCCCCAGTATGGGGTATTCTAACAATAAACTCATACGCACCAGGTACATCAATAACTTTTGCATTTCGATTTTCAACATAGGTATTAACTACATTTTCTAGCCTTTTTCTTGTAACAGTAAAATACTTATTAAGCTCATATAATACTCTCTGGATACGTTCAGCATTGGTCTTTTTTTCCTTATGGACAATACCGAGTTTATCTTCCCAATAAATCAGACTCCAAGTGCTGTTTTGCGGAAATAATTCTGTAGTTAGACTTTCTGTAAAGTTAACTAACATATCCATAACCGAACCGTTAGCTTCGAAAATCGAAAGGGAATAGTTATCGTTGCTATAAATAGGTGTCACGCCATCAAGCATCTTTTGTGTGGTGCTGTTAAGTTGTTTCATCGATATGTAACACCTCACTAACTACAGCACGTTCGCCTTCTGCTAATGCAATATTGGTTGTAGCATCATTTAGTAATAAGTTTTCATAATCACTTATTCCCTCTGTTCGAGTGATTATTGCACCAACTAACGCATATTTGATTATTGACTCATCAGAGAAATAACTATTAATGTTGTCTTCCAGTAGATTTAAAACTTCTTTTATTTTATATCCTTTTTCCAGCACCAATTTAACCTTAATTGATATTGGTACTGGAGTTATTGTATCTATAGTTACATGGGCACCAATAGGGGCTTTACCTTCTCCCATTCCATCTACAGGATCAATATAATTTTTTACTTCCTCAATGAGTTGTTGGGTAGCAATCTGCCTATTTCGATCTGTAATTAGTACACGAACCGTCTTCGGTCCGGCCCATAAAGGTTGTACAATTACATCACCAACCCCATCAACTTCCTTTGCCCAACGCACATAATCACTCTTAGCACCACTTAACGGCTTATTTCTATTCCTTTCCAGTATCCGCTCCCTATAACTCTCATCATCCTCTATAGCTGCACCATCAGTTACAGCTTCAGGGTTATACAACCTTTTTAGGCCTTTAATCGGCTTATCAATCCCAACAATTGTATTCGGTGGCACGTTGCCGTGTAATCCCGCTTCAACAGCTTTGATTGGTAATGTAATTTCTCCGCTTGAATCGACAATCCCACCTTTTTGAATACTATATCTAACACTTTCCTCATGTTCATCACCAAGCGTTAAAACAATATTTCCCTCCGGAATAATAGTACCTTCGTCCGCTATAAATGTTTCGAGTGTTGTTGCATGTACAGCAGCTTTACGATCAACCCCGATAGGTTCGCCGTGTAATTCTAAAAATGGTCCAATAGCAAACTGTGGAAACGTAAGCATCAATGTGAGTGGAAGTGTATACTCTACAAGCTCCCCCGCTACCCTAGCCGTTGGTTTCGTGTGATCCCAATACATATGACCTTCTGATGTATCAACGCCTTGTGGTGCCATTTTAAGCATTTTTTCATGTATTTGACTTTCTGTTATTTGCAAGTGTTCAGGCAGCTGAAACCCTAGCATTCAATTCCCCTCCTCTCTGTATCGAAATTCGATCAATGCCATAAATACTTTCCAATAAAAAATAAACCCAACAGCTATCGCCTTCCCATTCAAAAGTGAATGAGGATACGTTAACCGTGCGTTCATCTGTCATTAGTGCTTCTTTAATTGTCCTTTTTAACTCACTTTCAGCAATGCCACGAGGATAGTTTGCTCTTACAATGGCATCAAATTCAATACCAAAGTCCGAGCTATAGCAATCTCTTTCATATCGCTCCGTTAAGCAACATTTTATGACCCAGAAGCGGTAAGCATCTATGGCTGTATCTTCTAACGTTTTGCCTGTTCCAGTTACAATTACCTTTCCTTCTTCATAATCATATCTATATGACCTGACATCTTGAAGGGTCTCAATATCTTCACCATACATTAATGTTGGTGCGTCAAATGTAGCATACTCCATTTTGCTTATCACCCCTTAATACGCGAAGTAATAGTATACGTATGGCCATCTTCTATTGGAACACATAATACCCTATCATTTGGCTTTAATGGGTCTAATTCAGAACCAAGACTTAAAGAGTGACTAACAGTATAATCTCCCGAAGGAATAGGTTTTGAAAAGCCGTCTGGTAGTAAATTGAGTTGACTGTCTATCGTTCCATAAACAGGGAAACGTGTATTTTCTTCTGTAATACTACTAGCTATTTTTACAAACGCCTTTGCTAAAGCATTACCTCCTAAATTTTTAGTCATTTTTTCGCCTCCAATATAAGCGTCATCAATCCATTTTCAATATTACGGCTAACACTTTCCACAATGCATCTAATACTCGTTTGTTTGCCGTCCTTCATTCCACCGATTGTTCCAGAAGCAATCATAATCGCATCACCTTTTCGAACCCACGGAATATCTGGATGTGTAACACCTCGTTCAATTTCAGGCTTACCACGCTCTTTTAAGATTTCATTTGCAGCCTTAACTGCTTCACTTGCAGTTTTAAAGTTCGATTTATATAAAATATCCTGTACCTTTCCAAATTCAGGTTTACCCGTTTTGGTTGCTGATACTTTAGGCCTTTTCCCCTCACTGGAGTTACTATAAATTTTTACAACAGTCACTAAGTTCTCACTTGAATGCATGTCATAGCCACTCTCAACAGTTGTGTCAGTTAATTCATAAACTATTCGATTGGTACCTTTTTTGATTGATTCCAATTTTCCTTTTGTTGAGCGGACAACATAGTCACCGTCACTTTTTTCTTTGGATTCCTCAAGACGTTGAGCTATTGTATTTCCCACGTTGCCGTTATACATTTTTTTAGTTAACGCTGCATTTGGTCCGTCTATTTGCCCTATCGGAATACCCATATCATTAGCTATTGTTTTAATGGATGTACCAGCACTAATACCATCCTTAAAATAAAAATGTTCTTTCGACTGCATGATATTAAACACTGGATCATACGCAATAAATTCAATTGTGTGATTCTCAGCAATTGTTTTCCAATTATGAATAGAACCTCGAAAAATTTCAGTGAAGGATGTTCCGGTACTCTTGGCCTCTAACACCAGCCTTTTCGCAAGGTAGACATGCTGATGAATCCATCCATCAGCACGCTTAATGTTTTTCATTCTTACCTTTACCTTTGCAGATAGCTCTCCGTCCAGTTCTTCGTGGTGACACGATTCTATAAGGTTAGTAATATCAATGGCCGCTCCAGTTGGAGGCAAGATTACAAGACGATATTCTACTTTAGTAAGATCAAATAACTTTTCTGTCACTTTAACCATTCCTTCGGTATCGTTAAGACCTCACCTGGATAGATTAAGTCTTTATTTTTACTTTTTAACTTATCTTTGTTTAGATTCCACAACTCAGGCCATTTGTTTCCGGATCCGGTTAACTTTCTAGATATGGTCCAAAGACTGTCGTCTTTAACCACGGTGTAAGTTTTCGGCATTGTTTTCGTTTCTTTACGCTTTTGTTGAGTTACATTTTGAGTATTTGTGATTTCTTTAACCTCAAAGTTACGATACTCCTTCAAGGTTAGTGAATATGGTATATTGCCACCCGCTTTTTCAATAGTTGGCTCAAAGCTAACAAAAAACACAGGCAAATTCCAATCCGTTTCACTTATGACGAGTCGAAGCTTCTTGCCGTATGGACCGGCATCACTCCAACTTTCAAACTTTTCAACAATTTCATTAGGTTCAAAGTCCGAGGTACGTTTCCCTAACGGCGTTGAGCTTTTAGGTAGCATCCCTGACACCTCAAAGGCAATAGGTTGGCGACCACGTGGAATTTCCACACTACCCAATACAATCGGCTCAAATGACATGGTTTTGGTGCCGATGGTGATTTTTATTTGAGACGGTGCGACAGGAAAGATAACAGAATTCTTTGTTTCTGGATCAATTAAAGCAAAATCCATTTTCTCACCTCGCTACCATCATATTTGAAAAAGCCTCAGTTACTTTCCCAGCTAATTTAACGCCAATAGCATCTAATATTTCATCTGAAAGATTACTTAAATCAACTTGCCCATTCTCGTTCGCTTGGACAGTTATTTGTACTTGCGGAATAATATCACCTATACTAATGGCCGCCCCACCATTCGCTGCTGCTATGTCGCCATAGCCTTCAATAACACTTCCACCAACTATGCCACCATTTGCATATGTTTGAACTCCTAAAGCCGATGCAGCTCTATATAGTAATTCTCGGCCACGCCCTTTACGACTTGGTGACAACGGAATAATAGCTTCTGGACCCGCTTCTCCAACTAGTCCCATGTGTGGACGATTGATTAAACCACCATTTGCATATGGCACATAACCTCCGCCACCTCTTCGTACAGGTCCTAAACTATTTTTGGGACTTGTAGGTGCTACTGCAGAAGGTACAGAAACATTGTTGATCCTTGAACGTAAACCATCAATGGCACCTTTTAAAGCATTAACTTTTTCTGATATACCACCGAAAGAGGCTACAGAAGCGGATGCCTGTAGAGTGCTAAGAATTAATGCAGACATACTCGCGTTTAATAGGAAACCTTTTGGTGCAATAGGTGTATACGCACCACTTACATATGCAGTTGACTGCATTAATGTCATAGTCATTGCATCCATACTAGAACCTAACATTACACCTCTAATTTGTAATGGGGCAAAAGTGCTTTTTAAGCTGCTTGTTACTTCACTACTTGATTGCACCAAATTATCGAAATTTGTTTTAAAAGATTTTATACTCACATTCACTTCCGCAAATGATGTTAAGACGTTGTATACACTTTGATGTAGCGCATTCGTTGCATCTTCTAATTTCTTAGCTAATGCTTGAGCCTTCTGTTCAACAAGTGCATTACTACCAGTGCTTTGAGTGCTTGGCGAAGGTGTTTGTTTTATTATTGATGCCGGTGATTGTGAATTAGAAGTTTTAGGCGTAGTTTCTGCTGCAGAAGCGGTTTTACTACTAAACAAACCACTAATTTTATCAGTTATCCAGTTGGCAAATTTTTCGCCACCAATAGCTCCTCCAATGCCTCCTCCTACACTACCAATAACTGTTCCTGCAGGTCCCACAAATGATCCAACTGCAGCTCCAGCACTTGCACCTGCCCATCCACCAGCAGCACTACCAACAATGCCGCTCCACGAAGATCCTCCACTTAATCCGTCAAAAATAGAGAGTGTAGCACCAAGAACCGGGATACGTTTTGTCCATTTACTTACGCCTTTTGGCATCTTAAAATCCTTTATTGTATCCATAAACGATTTAGATTTGGTTTTATCTTTTGTGTAACTTGTTGGTTTTGTCTTATTATTGGAAGAAGTTTGATCTTGTGATTTTTGTTTAGATTGTTCGGAATAGCCTCCACCTGTTAGTTTTGTACTTGTCGTATCTTTTGTATTAGGTACATCTTTTGATTTCCGTCCACGAAATTTATCCCAGATATTTTTACTAGAACCCCATAAACTTTTCACACCTTTAAAACCTGAAATAAACGGTTTTAAGACTTTGAAAGCCGCATAAACAGTTGCCAAGCCTCCCAATACCGAAGCTCCGCCAGCTTTTAATAAAGAACCTCCAGTTTCTTTACTAAACAAACCGTTCTCTTCCCTATTTTTCCCGACGTCACTCCAAAGGGTACTTAATATTCCGACTCCCTCTTTTAATGCAACCCCCATACCTTTTAAAATCGCTTTAGCCATTAACGTACCAGTATCAATCATTAGCTGTTCCCCAGAAGAGTCCCACCAATTACTAATAGCTGGAGCGGCTTCAGTATCCCACCAATTTTTAAAATATGACTGGGTATCTTTAGCAACAATTTTAATCTTGGCGCCTACTGTTAAATCTTTATTTTCAGCAGAATTAAATACGTCACCTAAATAATTAAACAGTCCTTCACCTTTTGAAAATGCGAATTCAGAAAACTCCTTACCAGCTTGACTTACAGTCTTTTTCCATCCACCCCATGTTTCTTGGTTATTTTCAAGCCATTGGTTAATTTTATCAAGCCGAGGCTTCATAGGCTCTAGAAATCCAGTTCCTATAGCACGAAGAAGAGAGCCCCTGTATCCTTGTAATGTCGCAATGATACCTGATGCCGTTTTAGATAATTTCCCAGCACCACCCTCATACTGTTTGGCTAACTCTTTCATCACACCTGCGAATCCGACCTTATCAAATTCTTTTTTACTCATTTTCAAGCCGAATTCAACCAGTCGGGCCATTTCACCCATTTTTGCGTCAGCTAATGCTTCCATGGCATCTTCTACTGTTTTACCTGGTGTTAATGCTGCCATGTCGGCCGAGATTTTTAGTAGTTCTTTAGCTTTTTTAATATCACCATTTGAAATACCAACACCACGCGTTAAAGCGGGGAATAACTCTGGCGAACTAAAAGGAGTAGTATCTGCATATTGCCCCATCCATTTCGTTAACTCCTTGGCCTGTTTAACATTGCCTCCCAGCCAGTGAGTCATAGCAACCTCATATTCTTCCCATCTCATTGCCGCTCCAAGCGTAGCATCACTAAAATTTTTAATACCTAGATAAGATACAGCAATCGTGACCATAGCCGGAATGCTTGTTATAGATTTTTTGATTCCACCAATAACTCTCGTCGCCCTATCAACAGCGCCGATAGTGAATTTTATAGCTCTAGCATTACGAAGGTTATTCATTTTGCTTTGAACATAACCGATAGTTCTTGAAGCACTATCTCTAACACCTATCTCAATCATATTTTTACGTCGTGCAATACGTTGCATTACATTTGCTTTCTCTTGTATGCGTTTTTCCGCTCTGGCCATCTGTTTATCTATATTTCCACTTACTTTGGAGACTTCCTTACTTGCTGCAGCGGAAGCGGTTTGGACCTTTTTGACTTCTCTCTCTAAACTAGAAGCACTTTTTTTCGCACTATCAAAGTCACTGATACCTTTTACTTTTACATCTTTTCCAAGTTGCTTTTGAAGAGCCAAGATAGCTTTTTCGGCTTTTTGAATCTCTTCAGTATATTTATCTTCCACAGTGATAGGTATCTCAATTCGATATACTTCTGTACTAGACATTCAATCCACCACCTACTTTTTATTTAAAATCTCTGCTCGTTTTCTAGCTATCTCGTTCTCTTTATTTAACGTATAAATCATTGACTCAAAGCAAAAACGTTGAATATTCTTTGGCTTACTTAAAATCTCGTCTGGAGTCTTTCCAGTCCGTTGGAAAATCTCATGCAGGAGGGTTATTTTCCCTCCTGCTCCAATGAGTTTTTTAACATGTCCTCCGCTTCGAGCATATAACCTGAAAATTCATCAATCACTTGTACTACTGCTGATTTTTCGCCGGCACGAAGTACCTTTTCGATTAAATGAATACCCGTTAACGCCCCTGTTGCTTCCCAATATTTTTTGTTATCCCATAAACGAGCTCTATCTTCTTTTGTAGTTGCTTCATAGATAAGCATTGCTCGCATTTTTGGATAATCCGTTTCTACAGGAACCTTAATCCCTTTATTATTTTTAAATTTAGTTGCTTTATCTTGAATTTCATCGTATTTTTCTTCTGGTACAGGTTGGACTTTAAAACTAAACAATGTCACTCCTTTTCTCTTAATATTTACTTCTTTGGTTTCAGCTTTATTGTCCTCATAGGCACGCAATAATCCATCAATGATAGCAGATTCATTTTCTAATAGTTCCTCTTGGCTTTGTTGTTCATTATTCATATTTTTCCGCTCCATTTCGTTTTGTAATTTGTAATAGAAAAAGGCGCCTATTCAGCGCCATTTAATCATTTTTATTTTTTATGTGATCGTAAAACACCTGTGAAATTCAAGTCAGGCAATCCCTTTCCACCTTTTTTAAAACCATTAAGAATCTTTACTAACAACATGTCATTTACCACAGTTTCTTTAAATGTAAGGGTGAATGAGTAGCCTGTTGTAATCCCCCAAATAACCCATTGACCGGCTGCTTGATAATCTGCCGTTTCAAATGACATTTGTGCTTGCCACTCATTGACTGCTGCTAAAAAATTACCATCTTCATCGTATAGTTCACCATCTACACCATGAAGGATATTTCGTGGATCAAATTCTCCTGAGTCTAATTCTTCTTGCAACTCAGGAGGCATATTAACACGAAACGACCAATCACGTTGTAGGATTTCTCCCGGTGCTACATTTGCCACATCGATTGAATCTGTCGGAATGCAGCGTCTGAATACATAACGTCCATCCATCTGTAAAACCTCCTAAAAGTTAAAAGAGCCACCTTTAGGTGACTCCCTTTTTTAAAAAATTATGACACCGTCCAAATTAAAAGAAACCACCTCATATGAGATGGGTACCTCTTTCTAGCTATTTAACTAAAGCACCTTTTTGTTTGAGAAGAATAGCCTTTATATTGGAGGATTTAGCTTGTTTATTTTTAAAATATATCAACGTCAAATATCCAAAAAACTCACTACTGTTGCTTAACTAAACTGCACGTTAGTTGAATAAGAATCCGTTCCACCACTCTTAAGTTGTGACACTTTTTATTGTAAAAACCTAAAAAAATTACATAGCAAAGGAAAAAGGAAGTCTAGGATACGCTCCTAACTCCCTCTTTATTTCAATAAATGTTATGTTTTATCCCACTCTAAGACATTTTATAGAAGATGAAAATGGTTAAGAGCCAGGACGTATTATTCTAGTAATTGGCTCAATAAGAACTTGCATCTCATTTCTTAAATATGGTTTTTCTGTTGGATTGGAATCTCCATATTGATTAAATGTAATGTTAATTACAAGTCCATCGTATACATCTGTATAACTATTACCAATGTTACCCGTTTGTTGCCATGCAATTCCTGAAGTAGGTGGAGCCGAAGGTTTATGCCATCCAGTAAGAAGATAAGAAATGGTTTCTGAACTATTATTTTTAATAACAAACTCTGTATGAGTTTGTCTAGAATAATTCCCAAGCTCAGATACTTTAGCTCCACTTAACATTGAATATATACAAATTGCTTGTAACCATGGTCTATCAGAACCTGAAATCTTTGAAGTGAAAGTTCCTCTATATCCAGCTGGAATATCAGCCATAAATGCATTACTAATATCTAAACCTAATGAATTATCTGGGCCAAAACCTTTTGGATAATCAAAACGATTTAACATTCTTTTGTCTCTCCCAATAAAAATTGTATTTTTTTAGATGACTATCAATATTTATTTGTGGAGTATTAAAATATCTTCTGTACCTCAAAACCATAATTAGTTATATCTTTTAAATAATTTTTTAAAATGTTTTATCACTCTAAATCTTTTAGGTAATGTATAACCATTACCACCATCACTACCGCCACCGTCAGCAGAACCACCAACATCTTGCGGCGGATCTACTGTATCATCTCCAGGGTTGTCATCACCATTAAAAACCTCATCCGCTCTTATAGGTAAAACTTGAACAAGCTTTATATAAGCTGAACCTCGAATAAAAACTTTAACTATTCCTGTTTGAACACTAGGGTTAGAGTAATTTATAACCGCATCTAAAGGGATATCAATATAATGAGACGTTTCCAAACTAGAATATAAACGAACAATATTATTTTCCTCTGAATTTCCAATATATCCTGATAATACAACATATAAATCCGTACCAATATTATCAGAAATATTTTCCAACAAAGGATGAACAGGCGGTTTTACCATACACACTCCTCCAATTACATAAAATAAAATTCCAATATGCACAGTATTCTCAAGTTAAGTTTTTTTATTCTTAAGCCGAGGTAAAAAATTAAAAAACACCGGGATTATTTAAACTCTTCAACTCTTTAAACAACTGTAAAAGATAGTAGTGCAAGGGGAAGATTTATGCACATTTACAAATTAAGCAAGAAATACGTTCCGTAACACTTAATATTTGAATCCAAATGCAAGATAAGCTTTTTCAAGTCCATCTAAGTCAACTAAGTTGTCAAATGTGAACCATGCGGAATCACCTTGCGGCGGTGTTTTTGGATCAACTATCATTGCTCCAGACTCTAATCCGCCATCTTCAATCATTTGATTGATTTCACCATTTGCTAAAGTGATAACATGCTGACGTCCATCAGCATTGTTGTCTACATTGTTAGACATAGCCTTATCCACTTTACGAACAATGCGGTCAATTAACTCATAACGAGTTCGCATTCGGCGAATTTTCTTCCATCCTTCATCCTCATCCTCCCCAATTGATACAAGTGTATTAATACCGTAATCAATCTGAGGAATTCCATCAGAGTTAAGGGAAAACACCATTAAACCATTATTGGCCGCTTCATCATATTGAGTAGCTGTTAGCTCTCCAACAACCTCAATCCCACCATCAATTGTATTTTTCGTAAGACTAGACTTATAGGATCCGGAAACCATCATCCCCATAACACGTGCAGCAGCTAAAGCTCCTTTCAATTCACGAGTTGTAGTGCGTACAGCATTGCCGATGTAAATGATTGCAAAATCATTAAATGCCTTCGCCTTTTGGATACGAGTATTAAAATCATCCTCTAAATCATTTGCAAACACTGCAGATGTTCGATACCCTTCCTGAATACGACGATGGATAAACGCTTGAGCTGACGCTTGCAAAGCTGTGTTTTCTGTATCTAAGATTAATGAATCGAAGAATTTTGTTTCCAGAAGCGGCATAGCTGACGTATAGTCTTCGGCTGTTATGGTTGGGTCACTTCCGCCCGCCAATGGTTGGCTCACAACAGAAGGCAATTTACCATCACTTACTTTTTTAACATCTAAATAAGCACTCTTAGCAAGCACCTCTATTAATGTAAGTGCCTCATTGTCACCGGCTTCATAGCTATAGCTCTCTAACTGTCTACCTTCCTCCGTTAAAATGATTTCACGCTTTGAAGGGTCCAATGCATCTCGTAATGTTACTTCAAAATTACGTGACGTTGGATATTTGGTTGTTAGATCAACATTTCCGGCAGATGCCTGATTAATTGTAACTTTACCTTTCGCTCCTCCCTTACCAACACGTACTGTATGCATAAATACTGCTCCACCACGGAATGCTTCTTCTAATAATTCAGCAGCAAGACCAGAACCAATCATTTTTTTTAATGTTGCTGGATCATTGTCCGATGTTTCGATTGTTTGAACTGTTCCAAGTGGCCCCCAATTTGATTTAACAAGTGCTGCTCCTACACCTAATGGGCGAGCATAGCTTTTATAACCACCGGCATTGTACCAGCGTACATAAACATTAGGGCGTGCCTTTTGCTCACCGAGCTTAAACATTGCTCCGATTCCCATATATTACACCTTCTGTCCTTTAAATTTTTTAATAGCAGCCTCTACCTGAGTGCGTGTTAATTTGTCACCTTCAACAAGTGTTAATGCACCGGCTAAAAATTCAGCCGATACCTTAAACACACTTGAAGCTACTAAGATTTCATCACGACTGTAATTCTGTTCAGATACTTCCTGTTGTTCTGATGTTTCAGGTACTTCTTGTTGTTCAGATATTTCCTGTTGTTCAAGTACTTTTTTTGTCCTCGTTGTCATTTATGCACAGCTCCTTTTGCCTTATCGCTATCATTTGTATAAACTTGACGTAGTGGGTTTCGTGGTCTTTCTTTTAAAATTCCATATCTAACTGACAAATGAATTTGTCCTTGCTTAAAAGGATCATAACCGTCATTTACTGATACACTTTCAAAATTCATTGGTGACTTATCCGACATGTAGGCTCTGTTATCTAATAACAGTTGACGAACAACCATTTCAGCTACTTGCTTCCGTTTAGCAACATTTGGATTGATTACATGCCCTTTAAGCGTTGCAGTAATCCAAAGCCCCCCATGCTGTAGGTTCTGTTGCTGTAATAGCCTCCTGACGCCAATATAATGCTGGGCGTTCATCTGATGGTTTCCATGTAGAAGGATTGGTTTGTAAATCAATGAATTTCATCCTAGAATAGGCAGTCATTGTTGTAACTGGATCCGGTTCGATAGGTTCATGAACAAGCCAAGATAAAGAGTATATACGAAAAGCTTAAACCTCTAGTTAACGCATCCCATTCCTCGTCTACAATGTCCTCTGTAGATCCAACAAATTCGATATAGAAAGGTTTACCATCTACATCAAAACGTTTTTTATCAATAACCTTATTAACTTCTTTTGCAAGATTATCAACTGCTTGGAATGTCGTCCGCTTCACATAAGGCCATACTTCGAAATCCATCGTAATATCCGCAAACTTTTCAGTATCAGTCTGCGGACCTTCTCGAAGAATTAGGCATGGTTTTATCATTTCTGGACCAGCTGCAGAAGGTTCCCATAACTCGCCTTTAACAGTTGCAACCCCATCAACGAGCAAGTCATACAAGGCACCACGTACTGTCGTCATGATTCCCAATACCTCCTGATCGCATTTTCAAATTCTGATTTATTCTTTTTTGCTGTGTTTTCAAGCACTGGATTCGCTTTTATACCTTTTATTGATTTAGCGAAAATAACGTTATCACCAATTTGAAACCTTAAAGCCTTTTTATTTTTAGGTGTGATAGGTCGCTTATTTGGACCGTATATACCTGTACCTAGTTCGTGATACATACCAACCTTAGAGCCATGAGCGACATATACCGTTGTTCCATTGTAAGTTTTGTCCGCTCCACCATGTATAGCTGCACGAGTTGCACCGGTACGGTCAGTCCAACTTGCGGTTGATTTAACATCAGATTCTAGTTTTTTACCGAGATGCTCACCAAGTAAATGCAAACCAGCAACCTTCCTATCCAACTTTTCTTTAAATGAATGAAGCGGCATTAAATCACCCTTACCAATTCACCTTGATAACCTACAACCTCGCCTTTTATTTTCTGAGGATATATAGCTGTCACAAGGTATCTAATACCATCTACCTCAAATTCATCTTTATCAGTCGTGTTAGCTTGTATATCCGCTTCAAAATCCGCCAATATACCAAAATACGTGTCCGTTTGCTTCTCACCAGCCAATGTAGTGACTACTTGGGGGGCTAGATGAACCCGAGTTAAAAATACGTACAATAAAAGGGCCAACATCAATGTTTTGTTCATCGATGTAGCCCTGTGCCTTTTTCTTTATTGTTCGTTTAATAGTAATGCTAGTGGGATTTTGCTCGATGTTCCACTTTGTTTGCTTTCTTCGCATTTCTACAAAGTTCATTACATCACATCCGGGGCACTACATCTTAATAAAAAACTAGGTTGCTGTTCTTCCGCTTCTTTCGCCTTGATCTTTATACTTTTGAGCCATACGTAAAGCATGTGCTAACCTATCTTGCAAGGTATTTCTCGAATACCTTCATCATCTAAGTAAACTTCACGCATAGTAGCAGCTTCTACTTTTTCAAGGTGTATAAATGTATCTGGTTCCGATTTTGGAAACTCTCCAAAGACTCGGACACGATCAACATCACTGTCCTGTCCGTATTTACGAATAAGGCGCTCAATGTTGTCTTTACTCGCTCTAGATGAGTCATAGCTTGATACCTTATGAGTCTTGTAATCGGATCTATCACGATGGTGAGAATCATAAAAAACCCCACTCGTTCGAGTCGGGTTCCCACACATCAATAATTTGTTTTCAGCACCTGAAAGCGTACCAAGAATAGCTTCCAGATGTTATCCGCTACCCCTGACGCTTCATCAACTACAAACAACATGTAATCTTCGTGGAAACCTTGCATGTTCTCAGGTTTTGTAGCTGTACGAGTTGTTGCAAACCAACGTTCCTCGTTGCCAATCATGTATACTTTTGTTTTGGTCCACTTTAAAAAGTTTTTAACAAGTGTGCCTTCAAGCCATTTTGCAATCTCAGCCCACAACACATCATTTAACTGTTGCCTAGTCGGAGCGGTGCATATCACCTTTGGATTCGGGCGACAGCAAAGGTACCAAATGACCGTTACCGCTTCAAGCCCTGTTTTCCCTACACCCTGACCCGAGCGGACACTTACAAAAGGATTATGTGCTAAATCGGTTAAAACATCACGCTGCCACTGGATCATCCCAGTAAACGTCAATAAGGTCGACTAGTACATTGTAAGGCTTGTTACTCATGTGCCTTCACCTTGCGCCTTTCAGCAACTTTACCAAGTGCAGCCACCCAATCTTCGGCACTTTGATTTTTATTGCCATCCTTGATATTTTTAATTTCAGCCTTTGTCTTGCCAATGTTTAGCTTGGCTTGCTCATTTTGCAACTGCTTGCGTTCGTTTTCGTTAAGTAAGTCAGTATACTTTGCTAAGAAAGCCATTGCTGCCATCTTATCAGCAAGTTTAACCTTAAACATTCCATCTTTACCTTTAGATAATTCGGTAATGAGAGTTCCATCAATCTCTTCTGAATGTTGCATTGAGAACTTTGTGTACGTATAAGGAACGATTTCTGTTTTCTCAGACTTCTTTGAGCCATCTGGGTTAAATTCAACGGTTGTTTCAGTCGCTTCTGCTGTCACTTGTGTAAAGTCAATGAAGTCTGTAATGTCTGCAAAGGCGATTGCTTTGTACTTTTGTAATACATCCATTTTGTCTAAATCCTCTTGTTCTAAGCGCTCCTTTTTCAACTCAGCCATTTTAGCTTTTATCTTGGGATTTCTTGTGAACCTGGAGCCCTCTGACATAGCGGTCGCATAACTGCTTTTATAAGCTTTTTTATATGCGCTTGTTGCGTTTAACGAACGGACATAAAACATACAAAAAAGCCGTTGTTTATCAGTTAATCCGTCATCACCTTCTAAATCAAAGGCGATTACTTCTTCTGATTCAACGACTTCTTTTTCTTCGGCTGCATCCTCTTTTACGGTTGCAACCTTCGCTGTTTTGGTTGCATCCTTTTCAGTTTTATCCCTTAACCATTTCTCACGGCTCTTCCGGCTCTTTAATGTGCCAAGTTTTATATCATGCTTTGCAGCAAGTTCAGCAAGTGTAATCTTTGCTGTTTCCCATTCTTTTCGAATCTCTTCCCAGTTTGGCATTTCACATCACCACCACCTCCGCGATTTTAAAGATAAAAAAACACTCAAAATTTGAGTGTTAAAATAAACCATCTTTATTAAAATCCCCAATGTTATCTTCTAATGACCGATTCATATTACTTAACATAAATTGGAGATTTAACCTATGTTGATCAAAAACATTGTCTTCAACTTCAAAATTAAGCGATTGAATATACTCATGAAATAGTCTTCTTTGAAGAATAAGTGAATCGCTTACTATTTTATAACATTTCTCCTCTTCAAACTCGTCATAAAAATCTTCATTTTCAATTGTTACAATAGTTTCAAAAAGTTTTGTATAGACAAACACAGTAAAAAGTCTGGTAAGCACCTCATCACTTTCTTTATTGATGGTAAACCCTTGATCATCGTCAAGATAATAATCTAAATTACTAAAATCCAAATGAGCAAATCTCGAAATATAGCCGTAAAACATATCATAGTAAAGCTTATCTAATTCTAACCGCTGACTTCTAATACTTCTTGTTTTAGCAACTTGTTTACCTTGTTCATCTAAAACTTTGGAATGCTTAACAGAGTAATAGCCAGAAGAAATTTTAATTCTATTTTGGATATATTCTTCTAATAGAGGTAAATCACTTATAGTATGGACATTTTCATTAATAAATCTAGCAGCCAAGTAGTTTTCGAATATACTTCTTACTAAAACATATACATCTTCACCATTACCTAAATCCAGAAGATTCCTAATCGAGATAAGTGTTTTAGCACTTTTTGTAAAAGCTAAATACTCATGATCATAAACATGTCTGATTGTTTTTAGACCCTTCCTTATATCCCTCAATCCCGGTAAATAGCACGAAGCCTGGACAAATATTTTAGACCTATCAATAAACTCGTCTATTATCGCATCCAATTCACTTACTGCTTTTGATTCATCCAATTCATTCATTCTGCATCTCCTCCTCACGACATTATACGCCAAGAAAGGTGATATTCCTTTATTTACTTTTCGTATGTTCCAAGGTTTGTGGCGGAATCTGGTTGCATAAACACATCACTTCATGCTTATCCACCTTGTGACTGACCATGTTATTTATATAATCTATAGTATTGGTCTTCTAACCTTCGTCTTCGAACACCACACATGTTTGTAAATTCTAAGATTTTCGATATTAATTCTACCCCAAATTTTTGATAATCTAAATCATTCCCAACCTTTCCAAGTCTAATTTTCACCATAAATCCTCTGATTAAATCTTGTATTTTGTTGTATTCCTTATATAAGTCACTACCAATAATTAATATATTTTTTTCTAGTAAACGCTCTTCCATTTGGAAATATATTTTTTCTAAAAATTTATTAACTTCTTCTTTATCTTCAAAATTGGTATCTATCTCTAAAGTAATATTAAACATATATGCTGATTCATTTTTAATGACATAAATTCTTTCAGGAATATTGTTTAGTTTTTCTTTTTGTTGGCTATCCTTTAGAGTTTTATTCACCCCAATTAATGTGATTGTACCACCAATAATTGCCCCAACAAAAGCGATTATTGCTGCAACTATGGAATCTTTCCAATCGTAGAATTCTATCATTATCCATCCTGTAATAAGTAGCACCAATAAACTAGTCCATATTAATATCGCCCATTCAAAAATTTCCTTTTTCACTTTTATCACCCATTGATAATAATACGACCAAAGGAATATTATTGGAACAATTTTCTACGTTACTACTGTCTAATCTTTAAATTTCAACTCAACAGCCTTGAAAGTTTCACTCTCAAAAGTAAGTACCGTTGCCCTAGGAGGCAATGAGAGGAAACTACTCAATACACACTTTTCAGGGCGAAATAAAAAACATCCCGAAGGATATCTTATTTATTTTTACTAAGGCCATATGCATTAAACGAATAGCCTTGTTTACTCACAAAACTGCTTAACTCTTTAATTTTTATAGATCTCATACTATGAAAATGAACTGTTAATGAATTTCCTATCAAATCATAATAAATACCACTAACATTAAATTCATCCCTAAAATTTATTATAAAATCTATTATTTCTTCTTTAGTACCTGGAGGAACTATTACTTCCAAATAGTATTTTTCCATCTTTTTTGGTTTTTCTGGTTCATAGTAAAAATCTAGTTCTTGATTAATCGAATTAAATTTTTCATTAATTTTTGTGTTAATTTCATTTATAACTTCAGGATTTACTTGAGTTCCTACATTATTTATAATTTTTTCAATTTCTTCTTTTAATTGATTTTCTACTGGTGCTGTTACAGCTCTGGGATCTAATTTATCAATTTTACTGTCCATTCCTTCAATTTTAGCCCTTATAGTGGTTAATAAATTTGTTGTTTCTCTTGTAACAGTTTGATTATCACTATCTTGTTTCCATGCAAAAAATATAGCTACCAATGCTAGCGTATTGAGACTGCACTAGATATAATTCCAAAGTTCACTTCTATATTTTTGCTTTTAGCGAATATAGATGATATTAACAGTATTATTATACCAATCAATATTCCTAGCAACCAATACCAATCTCTATTACTCCAATTTTTAAACATGTAATATTTTCACCTCTCACTAAATAATAATCCGTAAGGTAATGAATTGGAACAATTTTCTTTCACTCTCAAAACCACACCAAACTCTACCCTCTCGACTCAAAGCGTTTTGGCTGTTTGATACAGTTTTCAAAACAGAAAAACCACCTACCGAAGTAGATGGCTCGAATTGTAGGCTTGTAGCAAATTAAGCCTTTCAATATTATTTTTAGGACGAAGTCTTAAAGGCTCCGGGGATTTAAAGCCGCTCCGTCCTACCTCAAAGTTTACTATGTCGAATGATAAAAGAACAGCTTGGGAACATTTGTCACTATTATATTTATATAACTAAAATCAATCATTCCGAATATTTTAGGTAATATATAACATATATGTTTTATGAAAGAAAAATAAAACTGCATTTACAAATATATTTATATATGTTAATTTAGTAATTGTTCACAATAATTACCAAAGGAGAGACTTTCTATGTCACAAACAAAAAAGTTATTTATGTGTTTAATCAGTTTAATTTTTTTAGTTGTTTTAGCAATACCTAGTTTATCCTCAGCAGCAATTTTAGACACTAATGAACTTTCTAAAGATGAAGTTGATGCATTGCTTTCTGATAGTGCATTTTACCAATCTGAAAAAAATGTACGTCCTGCAACAGATGCAGAATTCCGTCAAATTGCCGATAAAGTAATGGAAAAAAGAATCGAAAATCCAAATGCAAAAGTAGATGTAAAAGAAATTTTATCTGAATTAAATTTAGAGGATATTGGTTACATAGAAGAAGATAATTTTAATAATAGTGCGATAATAAGTCCAAGATTTTTGGCTGTTGGTTCAGTTGGTTTTAGTAATTATACACGGACAACATCTAGTTTCGAAGCTAGAGCTCACGTAAATAATTCAATCCCTCTTACGACTATTGATCAAATTGCTGGTTATTTCAAAGGATACTCAATCCTACCAGGTGCTACAGGATCTGTACTTCAATTCAATCAATATTTTTCAGAATTAAAGGTTCCTTATGGAATAACTAAAGTTACAAGTTTGAAAAGTGTACCTCATTTCGGAAATCATGCAAGGATGGAAATTTCTGCAGTAGTATATGATGGGGGGAAATCAACAACTGTATCTAATCGAGCAATAAGTAACCCCGATGGTACCTTCTCTCAGTAAAACATAGTAAAATAAAAAAACATCCATATAGGATGTTTTTTTATAATTGCTCTTTAATAAATTAATATTTTGGAGGTATTATTGTGTTTGATAAAACGGATTCTAAACTAAAAGATAGCTATTTTGTTATCATTCACCCAGCAACCTATTTATTTATTACAACTTTGGGATTGATAGGTTTTATTACTTTATTAAAAAATAGAAAGAATAGATCTTATAATGATCAACATGTTACATCATCAAAAATTCTTTCCCAGTCCGAAGTAGAGGCATTACTTATGGAATCTGAATAACAATAATTAATTAATTTAATAATGATTATTAATTGCTTTTCGATCTTTTCCTAAATAAATGAAAGGGTGATAGATCACCCTTTCATTTATTTATCAGAATATCTAAAATACGCTCTCTCACTCTCTGAACACTTGTATGACTCATATTCAGTTTCACTCAAATCCATCGGAATGACATGCCCTCTAGCAACCAAAATAGCACCTCTTGCTCCGTGTCTCCCGTTACCTTTTTAATTAGATTTTGCACCAACAATAATTCATCTTTAACTTTGTTAATACGTACTTCACGTAATGCTCTAATTTGAACATGTGCTTGTACAGGATCACTTGTACAACCAACAGCTTTAGGTATCGTTGCCTCTATACCATATTTTGCCGTGGATGCAGCAGCTGATAATGAATCCAGTTCATCTTTCATCCTCATGTACTTGCACATATTGTCATGATACCTCTTGACATATCTAGCTGGTATCGGTTTAATTGAGTTTGCCCTTTGCCCATAATGTTAACCTCCTAAAATAGAAGAGGACACAAAGCTAGAGACTGCCCTGGTCTCTAAAACTCTGTGTCCTCGGTTGTTCCGATAAACTTTATTTTTTTAAGTATTCACTTAATAACTCACGTAAATAAAATAATTTATCTATTAATTCCCTATCTTTCTTTCGGGTATTTCTAGATAAACCCCATAAAGTAATACCTGCCATAAAAAGCATCGCTAAAAAAATATCATAAGTGCAATTTCTGATATGATATCAAAATTCTTACTACCTTTATAACTGATAAAAACACTCAATAAAGATGTTAAGAATGAAGAAATAGCAATCATTATTACAATAAAATTCACGTTTAAATTACTATTATGATTATTTTTTGCTATTTTAGCTTTTGTCTTAACTAGTATCCATTGATAATTAAGGGTATTTAACTGGGGCACTTTCTGGGGCACTCGTAGTTTTTTTAAAATGGTGCCCCACCAACTAGATAATGCTAAGATTGAGGAATTCTTGACAACTTTACTACATTAAAACCAAAGCCTATCAATCCGCAAATAAAGAAAATATATGCTACTAGAATTGACATAGCTTCTAAGTTGTTAGTAAAGATTCTATATCCTCCTAAAGTAAATAATACCAAACCAAAAACCGAGCTAAGTAATGTTTTATTCTTTACAGACAAAAAAACACCTCCAAATAATGGTATAGTTATAGGTTAACATAGATTTGGTTTTTAGTTAACCTATTCTATTTTTTCATTGAAGAGTGTTACAAAAACAAAGAAGCTTAAAAACAATATGAGAAAATTAATAAATATGGTGTGATCCACTTTTCATTGGGAATATCTAAGAATTTGTGATGAATCGCACTTAAATTAACGGGGGCTTTAGTAAAAAAAGAAATAACTTTTTTATCTTTTTTAAAATTAGGTCTTGATAATTACCACGATAATTTATTCTATACATTGAATCACATCGTATGACTACGATGCCTTCCATGTTTTTGTCTTTTGTTAGTTGGAATATTTCGCTACCATTACCTTCTATTGGAGGTGTAACCAAAAACTATTGATTGGGACCCTCTCAATGGGCCCGTTGACGTTGTTAAATAAAAAGCCCAGGCTCAAAATTAATTGAGTACCTGGACATTAAACTATTCAGCTACTATATTTGTTACTTGAGCCAACTTAGCTGCTTTAATTTCACTAGCTCCACCTTGTGCTGCAGCCATGCCAGTAAACGTTCCTGTTTTAACACGCCAATTAGCATTATCTTGTTCGATTACGCTACCCAACCGAAACGATTCTTTAATATATCTAAGACATTTTCAGCTGCTTGTTTTATAGCGTATGTGCCTGTTAAGATGCGAAATTTACTAATATCTGCGGAAGGCTTTAGTTGTTGTACATCACTAAAATTAATTAATTCAACGTAATTGCAAATTCTGATTTCGGCGCGCCAGCAAATACAACCGTTCCATTTTTCGGCAGTTTTACTTTGTTATTGCCGCTCACAACGGTAAAATTAATACATACTCCCTTTTCATCATACACCGCGAACGAACTCTGCGATGGCAATGCTACGGTCATCGTTTTCCCTGCTATAGCTTGCGGGATTGTAAACCATCTCGCATGCCCATTTGCTTGTAGTGTAACTTTGGATGATTGGCTTGCATCAAGCGGTTTTACGTTAGTTCCACTTACATATAACAATCCGGACATCTCCATATATTCATTACCGTCTTCTGTATAGAAACGAGACTCCGTCGTATCACGTCCTGCCATCACAGGAATCTGGAGTTGATGCGCAGCCGTATTTGGGCCTGTAATTTTTCTGCCGTCCCAATAGCCCTCTAGACCTTCATTACGGTTAATTTGTGTTGTCAGCATCATTGGTACGAGATATTGAGCAGAACTATATTTCTCGTTTACAAGATAGTACTTAACGCCTTCCCGCTTTGCCCATGCGGCAGTAGTTTCCTTCGATAATACGTTGTCTTCTAGTTTCTCGGCTAAATAGTGAGTAACCACCTCTTGCCCTAAACCTGGCATCGCTATAAATGTGCTCTCCTTCAAATATGTTCGTCTATTTTTCTCAGTGACGAAGTTGAGCTTGGAGGTACCTGACTCATTGATAAAGCTTCCATCCGCAGTATATACATATTTTTCTTCTGGTTTAGATAGTAAGATCAGTTCTCCATTCTTCGCAATTTCTATTTTTGAATGACTGAAACTATTGCCGTAAAAACCCGCTTTCTTTGCTACGTCTTGAGGCATCTTAGCCTTGACCGGCTTACCAAAAGATTTGTTCGGCTTAATTTCTTTAATTGTGCCCTTCTCTTTAAGCGCTGTGAGCAATAATTCAGTCGCCATCAGTTGATTGGTAGTGCTGCTACCGCCGGACGACAATACAGCCACTGCCATCTTCTGTTCAGGAAGTACGACCAGTGAAGCATGTTGCAGTCCTGTGTCGCCGCCTTTAGCCAAGCCCTTTATCCCATATTCATTGAATGGATATAGTTTCACACTATCCCAGCCAAGACCGTAGTTCACAATATTATCTCCATCTCCTGGCCACATTCCTTTTTTATATTCCTCTTGCTCCATCGCCTTGACTGCCTTATCAGAGAGGATTCCTTTTCCCTGTCCCATAAATATTTGTGCGAATCGCACCATATCTTCTGCTGTGGAAGAGATCCCTCCCGTACCAATCACATTCACCGATTCAGTAGGTAGCTGCCCTTGGTACGTTGGAAAATAAAGTCCTGCCTGCTTAACGTTTTCCCAGTTGTCCTGCGGCGTTTTCGTATGATTTAGCTTTAAGGGTTTTGTAAACCGATGATGTATAAATTCGGTAAAGCTCATACCGCTAACTCTTTCCACCATAATCTCGGCTAGTGTAAAGCCGTCGTTGCAGTATACCGAGAACGCGCCAGGATCCGCCTTCAATTGCTGGTTTGACAATTGCCGCAACAAGTTATCATGGGCATAGGTATCATTATCTTTAAATAAAAATGTATTATTAAACGAACTACCTTGTAAGCCTGAGGAGTGGTTCAACAGCATACGTGGTGTAATGCTTTTGTAACGCTCGTCTTTCATCTTGAAATCAGGAACATAGTGGACGACAGGAACATCCAAATCCACTTTTCCCTCGTCTACCAATTTCATTACAGCCGCAGCTGCATACATTTTACTGACTGAACCAATCCCATATAAAGTATCTTTGGTCAGCGGCTGTTTCCCATTCATATCGTTCTTGCCTGTCTGACCCGATAAAACAAGTTTGCCATTATCAATTAGCGCATACTGCACACTAGTCGTCTCATAGGACTTCATAAGTAGGGTAGCTTTCTCTGTCGCAATCTTTTTCAGTTCTTGACTAGCAAATTCTTGGCTAGCGACAACCGTAGTCTGACTGCTAGAAAACGCCATCGCACCTGTTGGTAAGCTCATCGTTAACGCTAACGTAGCAGCTAACACCGCAGATAATTTATTTTTCATAAATGAATTGCCTCCTTGATTTCTAGATACACACTTCCTAAAACAATAATTTATTCCCACACAAATAAAATTTTTTGTTCACTTAAACACGTTGATCACTCCTTTGACAAGAAATATTTTCCATAAATAGAATATCAAAGTTTTATTTACTCGTAAATACAATGATAGACTGATACCATATCGGGCTTAAGACTTATGGTGTTGATTATGATTAAGAAAATCAAAAAGACAAGCTCTGCTGAATTGGATATGCTCCAGATTAAAAAATAAAATCTGTTTATCTAGGACTTATCCTTCATTACTCGAAGAAAGTTACTATTCTATCAATGAATTGTGTAAAAGGTTTTCATTAGATTATCAAACTTTACAGAGGTGGAAAATGAAATACGAAGCAGGTGGACGTGAAGGATAACCAGAAGATACTTCATGTAAATTTTATAAAAAAGAGTTAAAATTAGAGGCTATGGAAGACTGAATTATTCACAGATGGAGGTGTTGACGAAATATGAGATTAGCAGTACTTCTGTTTTAAAAAGGTGGAAGAAAGCTGTTTTTATTTTATCAGATCGCTTATTTGGCTGCTTCAGAACCAGTAAATGCACCTGTTTTAACTCACTATTGCTTTCCGTCTGGCTCAAATGATCGAGCGGATATAGAACATCTATTCCGGAGATGATTGAACTTGGTTGTCTACTTAAAAGCGAAGTTTTCTATACATAATTGGAATTATACTGCTATAAGACTTCAATAACATAAATCACCATCCGTTAACTACAAGAAAACAAAAACAATGGCACAGATTGTAGTAACACGCTTTCATCAGGGGAATTAAACAGCCTTTGCTATTTCAGTAAATATAAAATCCTACGAAATTCATTGTTAATAAATTTATTACACTTATTATTAATTTTACAATCAATTGCTATCTCCTTTTAATTAGAACCAAGATGTACCCTATTTTCTAAATACAAGACTTGCAAAATTATAATAATCCATCTTCTTATACTTCTCATAATATTTCCATCCTGTAGTAAGACCAGTAGCAAATATTGCACTGTGAGTAACGGCGTTTAATGGCAAAAGAGTCTTAATTCCAAACTTTAAAGCAGTTTTCCTTATTTGTTTTTTTATATCCTTTAAATACGTTGGATTTCGAACGGCAATTTTTATGCTTCACTCAATTTCTGGACAGGAATATTAAATAGTAGGAGCGTAAGCAAATAAGTAAAATTACATTATACAATGATAAAAACAATAATATGTAAAAAAGCCACGTTATTGCGGCTTTTTCAAAACTCTTTTCTAAATTTGTTTCCCCAAAAGGTTTCAGTTAGTAATATTTTCATTAAGGGGAATGATATCGAATAGTTGCTGATACACCGTTTGCAAAAGATCCACCAGAAGTTGTTATTTCTACAGACAAAAGAGTACAACTATTTACTGAGAAATTTGACGTTGTAGTTGTACAACAATTTGGCGAAGCAGATGTACTAGGTCCTGTAATGGTTGCTATGATACCAGTAGGTACCGGTGCAGTAAAACCACAATTTGTACTTAAATATATTTGTGCAGATGCAGTATCACCAGCAGTTAAATTATGATCTCGTATATTAAAGGTTAAACTTGTTATAACTGCATTTTGAGGAACAACAAATGTATTTTTAATGAAAGTAGCTGATGCACTTCCAATCCCAAGAAAATCATTGTTTACAACGGATTGATCTGTACTTAAGTACACTTCCATTAGGCCCGGACCATTCGAACCTGTTGGACCAGTAGTACCAGTTACCCCTGTTATTCCTTGAAGACCGGTTGGACCTGTTGCTCCTGTCGTGCCCGTTATTCCTTGAAGACCAGTTGGACCTGTTGCTCCTGTCATGCCCGTTATTCCTTGAAGACCTGTTAGACCTGTTGCTCCTGTTACCCCTGTTATTCCTTGAAGACCGGTTGGACCTGTTGCTCCTGTTACCCCTGTTATTCCTTGAAGACCGGTTGGACCTGTTGCTCCTGTCGTGCCCGTTATTCCTTGAAGACCAGTTGGACCTGTTGCTCCTGTCGTACCCGCTATTCCTTGAAGACCGGTTGGACCTGTTGCTCCTGTCGTACCCGCTATTCCTTGAAGACCGGTTGGACCTGTTGCTCCTGTCGTGCCCGTTATTCCTTGAAGACCGGTTGGACCTGTTGCTCCTGTTACCCCTGTTATTCCTTGAAGACCTGTTAGACCTGTTGCTCCTGTCGTGCCCGTTATTCCTTGAAGACCTGTTAGACCTGTTGCTCCTGTCGTGCCCGTTATTCCTTGAAGACCAGTTGGACCTGTTGCTCCTGTCGTGCCCCTTATTCCTTGAAGACCGGTTGGACCTGTCGCTCCTGTCGTGCCCGTTACTCCCCGAAGTCCAGTTGCCCCTGTTGCTCCTATTCTCCCCTCTATTATTTGTAGTCCAGTTTCCCCCATTTCTCCGTTCAACCCACTTTGAAAGTTATTAATTTTCATAGAATCACCTCCTCCCTATTTCATCATATTTTTATTAGAAATATTGAAATAGACATATCACTAGGTTATATGGCCTGAAAATAAATATAATCCAATAATATAATTAAATTTATTTTACGTTTACTATCGTAACGTATATGGTAATGGTTCATCATTTGCCTTAATTGTTATTCTATTAGACTTCTAAATATTTTCGTCTCTTCTTTCATGAATAGAGAGTATTAATATTTTCGATTAAGGGTAGCCTCCAGCATGGTGATCCTTTTGTAGTTTCTTCCCTCAAAGATTCAATATTGGAAAGTATCCTTTAATGCACTTAAAGCCTTTAGAATATCTTCTTCAAAAGGTGTACCCTTAGCCAAATCGAGATAAAACTCTTCCGTCTCTTTCACATAACGTTTTCGGAACTTTTCATTCGCAACCAAAGCACTTAACAAGTTGTGAAGTCGATCTGCTAATTTCACCATTTTGGCAATGGGATTATTTCTAATATCTTGGATATATACTTCCATTTTGTAGCCCTTACTTTTAGTTAAGATTTTCACAGCAGTTAGAACATCTTTTCCTCCATAAAAGAAAATCTCTTGTTCGCTAGCCTCTGTATCTTCTAATAAATCGTGAAAAAGGGCTGTTATGATATGTTTAGTATCTAAAAAGCCCTTTTTCTCTAAAATACTTGCAACTTCAATAGGGTGACTGATATAAGGTTTTCCACCAATTCTTGTTTGCCCTTCGTGCTTTTCTTTCGCAAATAATAAACTACTAATTATCATTTCACTTCTCCTTTCAACATCTCTTCCCTGAACAATAGTAAAATGCGATGCTTTTATTCAAGCACCGCACTCACAAATTGATTAAAAAATTATTTTGCAGCCATTACTGCATAGTAATTGTTGTCATTATCTGCAAAATTAAATACCCTACCTGAAGGCATTTTTACAATTTCTCCGACAATAACGTTTTTGTTTAATAGGTCATTATATAATTTATCGAAATCTTCAGAGAAGAACATCAATTAAGGTGTACCAAGATTCAATTCAGGTTACATTTTAGCAATTAATCCCTTATTGTGGAGAATAATTGTTGTCTCTGCTTCTTTGGTTGGAGCAATTGCAACCCATTTCATTCCTTGACCGTTATCTTCCTCTGAAATGATACTAAAACCCTACTTTTTCTGTCCAAAACTCTTTTGCTTCATCCTGGTTATTAACATACAACATGAGTTGACCGACTTTTAATCATTGATTTTTATACTCCCTTAAAATGTCTTACTTTACTTACTTTGATTATCACCAAAACGTGTGGTTGATTTCCGTTCCGCCTGGGCACCGCCTTGTAGCTGATGTTTCGCTTTCGCACAGACAACATCCGCTGCGCTGTAGGGTCTCGGGCCAACACGATGTTGGTCACGAAGGTGTTATCACAGGATGTGATGCTTTTAGCATTCGTTCCTCTATTGCTGATCCCCGCCCAGTCTCTATTCCTATCAACTATTTACATAGTAGACGTTTTAGCAAAAGTCATCCACAACTTTTGGTGAAGAACCATTACTATAACAACTGTACATGCTCATTCAAACGGTCCCAAGTTTCAGTGATACCTTGTAGCATACCCATATCCATAACGGTCTTAAGGGCCTCTGCAGACACATATTCTGCACGATTTATCAGCTTAGTCTTTCCTCCCAAATCGACGAATTCCAATGTAATCTCGGTCGACGGCATGGAGTCATTCGAATTACCTTCAGCATCCGAAAAGTAATCGGTATAGCTAATCTTCTCAGGCTCGATAATCTCCTTATAAACTCCTTTTCCCCACGCTTCCATACCAAAAAAGTCACCTAGGTTTTCATCGACGCACTTCATACAGTAGTGCCAAATGCCTCCCGGACGGAAATCAACTGTGCAGATTGGAATTTCCCATCCTCTTGGACCCCACCAATGTTTCAGATGTTCTGGCTCTTTAAACATATTGAATAGTAAGTCACGTGGTGCATCAAAAACGCGCTCTAGTATAAGTACGCGATCGTTTTTTACTCTTGATACCATTGAATTGTTAGACATGATAATTCCTCCTTGGTGATGAAATGGTTTTATGATTTTTCTTTTTTCTGCAATTCCTTCAAATATTCATCTAAATTATCGAATCTTTCTTGCATCACACTCTGGAAGGACTGTATCCAAGAATCCAGCGCTTGGAATGGCTCGGGCCGGAGCTTATAGATTCGACGGTTAACTTCAGCATGCACTTCAACAATACCGTTGTCGCTAAGTACTTTAAGATGCTTTGAAGTTTGGGGTTGCCTCAATCCTAATTGGTTGGCAATCTCACCCACGGTTAGAGGACCCTGGCGCAGGAGTTCGACGATATTCATGCGATTTGGTTCAAACAAAGCACTCAACGTCGTTAAGTTTACTCCTGGAACTTTCCCTGACATGTCACTCACCTCGTAAAATGATGGTCGCCGGTAAATTATCATCTACATCAGCACAGGTTTTATAACCCTGTTAATCACAATATAACTCACAAGGAATATTCCTATCTAGGAATATTCAATAGTATCTTTTCGAATAATATATTGATTCTCACTCTAAGTTACTTCATGTGCATTGCCAATAGCTCTCATACTATTCCCGTTAATGGGTATATGAAGCACCTCAATTTCTCTGACTCCTGTACCACTTGCATCGACAAACCACTAGCGGAACCTACTTGACATCACTAACTAGCAATAAAGCTTATGAAATAGGCTATCCATTTCTATTTATTTTTATATACATTTTTAGTTCTATTCCCTAAAATGTAAATATAAAGGGGAATTAAAAGGAACTTTCTATAGGGGCTTACTTTATTACTTTCTCTTTAAGGTGTTAAATAGTAGAAGTTTTCAAGGATTCAGGAAGATGCTCAAAATTCTCTACTGTCTATACCCATATTCTACAACAGAGATTCCCATACTATATGACGGAGAGGATAAGATGGCATTCAAAACACTAGAAGGCGAAGAACTTTTTCAGCAAGCCTATAGCAATAATTTAAAACGTTGGAATGTTTCATATGAAATATTGAATATACCGACAACATACGGAAGTACGCATATTATAGCAAGTGGAGAAACGAAACTTCCACCAGTTATCATGCTGCATGGTGCAGGAATGGGATCAACCATTTGGTATGCGAACATTGAATCGTTGAGCAAGATTCGACGCGTCTATGCAGTTGACGCAATCGGAGATATGAACAAAAGTGAACCTCTTCGTTCCATAAGCGATCCTGAGGACATGGGGAAATGGATGGCTGAAATTCTGGATCATCTTGGTATTGAAAAAACAGATTTTATCGGTCATTCTGCAGGTGGGTATATTACATTGAATATAGCGACATCCATACAAATTAGGATAAACAAGATGGTCCTCTTAGCCCCTGCTGCATCATTTGTCCCGTTTTATAAACAGTTTTTCCTTCGTCTTGCTTTTATAAACGCCATTAGACGTAAAGGTTTCATCCAGCGCTTTTTTTGTAATTGGTTCATCGCAAAAGGAAATACCATCGATAACGAAGTCTTTGATCAATTCATTTACGGGATCATGCATTACAAATGGAAGGTAAAGCCAGTCATCCCTAAAGTGATTCCAAAAGAGAAATTGGAGACCATCCAAATTCCAACCTTATTATTGATGGGCGAAAAAGAGGTCATCTACAATCCAAGACGCGCTCTCACACAAGCAAAAGCTAGCATTCCCCATATAAAAACCATGATGTTACCAAATACAAGTCACTGCTTATTTATTGAGGATGCTAAAAAGGTAAACGAATCGATCATTAATTTTTTACATAAAGATCCGTCATGTGAACTGGACTCTATAGTAATGAGTGCTAATGTTCAAGAAGTATAAGCTATTTACTCATTTTGGATCTACTAAAGTCGACCGCTTCCCCGATTAAAAAGGCCTGATTTCTCAATTTTAATACTGAGAATTCAGGCTTTTTGATATTGCTGAAGCAGTCACAATTTTTGTACTAGCTTGCTGTTTTATTTTTTGTTATAGCATTAAATTGTTCTCACAATGATTTGAAATGTATGTGTAATAATAATTAAAAATCCTAAAACAATAGAACATGTCGCTAGCGTACTCTTTTTATGATTTTTTTGCTTTACAAAACCAAAAAAAATCAGGCATAGTCCAATCACAATTGATACTATTGATAGAATTATAAAAAATGGTGTACCTAATGAAATTATAGGAAAAATATTGGTTAATTGCATATAAAGTTCCCCCTTTTTCAGATTCTAAATTTACATATAGCTCTCCACCAAAACATTACTTCCCTGCACATCACACATTGAGAGAACGCTTTGCGCAGGCGTTGTTTAAGCCACCTCGGCCCTCATACCGAGGCATTTCTCTCGGCTTCGTATGCTAAAGAATTGTCACTATGAGTCATTTAATTTTCCCAGTTTCTACTTAAAATTGTACGAATCGATTTTCTCTTTTTTCTTACTCATTCCTTACAAATTTATTAATTTTCAACTATCAATTAAATTGTAGGTTAGTTAAGGGACTGTCAATATTTCAGTGTAATTGACAAGCCATCTTTTTCGGCGGTAATGAATTGATTTTGCAAGGCCAAACTCTTCCCAAAAAATAAATTTCGCGTCGCGTGGTCCTTTTCTTTTTACATTTAAACAACGCTTCAAGTTCTGCACTAGTAAAGTAATTAGATTTTGTTATTAATCACATCATTATTAAAATGATGAAACAAAAAATGCAGTGCGATTTTGTATATAAATCGCACTGCGTATATAGAAGTATGGAAAGCGAAGAAAATTATCACTATATTTAAACGGGTATCACTTTAATGAAAACAATATGTATAGAAACGTTATCCCTTTGTTTCCCCCAACTATAGGTTAAAATGACAATCCTCATTATCAGCCATCATAATTTTATTCAAATAAAGAGATGATTGCTATAATCCACACGCCTACCACTAGTAATAAAAACCACCAGCCCATAAACTTTACGAACTTTTTTAAAAATGGTTTCTCAGTAAATTTATCTGAAAAGGAACTCATTTTTAAAAAGTCCTCTGGAAACTTTAACAACATGTAAGAAAAACTACCGAAAATTAAAGTGACCAATATTGCCATAATAAACATTATACCTACTCCTAAACTTCAAGTTTTTACATCACTCAATAATTATATTATTTAACACTTGATTGCACATTAAAAATTGAAGAGCTAGTACAGTTATACAGATGTTGCATTGATTCAATAAAGGGAAAATTCTCCTTGCATTTTTTCACGTTGGCATCTTCGTAATAAGCGTATACATTGCCACGATTTACAATTCTGTTAATTCTTATCTAAGAATCAACAGAAGAAACTCCAATAAAATTCGTATGAATCTGTCATTAGGAGCAAATGCTGTAGATATGTTCTAAAGTCTAAAACGGTAACTTCTCCTACTTCTACAAATGCGTACTCAATAGTGACATTACCGCAGAACATCACAAAGTAATTAAAACTCCATCACTTTCTAAAGGAGGAAAAAATGAATATAAAATTACGTCTGAAAATAATGATTTTTCTTCAATTTTTTATTTGGGGATCTTGGCTTGTTACATTTGGTTCTTATATGATCAATACGTTGCATTTTACTGGTGCACAAGTTGGTGTCGTGTATAGTTCTAACGGTCTTGCAGCTATTATTATGCCAAGTCTTATAGGGATTATTGCAGATCGGTGGGTAAAAGCCAATGTGTTATATGGAATATTGCATTTCCTAGGTGCGATTACCCTATTTTCTGCCGCTCAAATTTCAGATCCTACGATGATGTTCTGGGTAATGCTCTTTAACTCAATCGTGTATATGCCAACACTTGCATTATCCAATACGATTTCTTATTTTAGTTTGGAAAACAAAGGATTTGATATTGTAAAGGACTTCCCCCCTATTCGTGTTTATGGGACAATTGGGTTTATTCTTGCGATGTGGATTATTAGTCTTGCCAAAATTGAATTAAGTAATATTCAATTATTTATTGCTAGTGGCTCTTCGTTAGTACTTGCACTTTACACAATTTCTCTTCCGGCATGCCCAACTTCCAATGAAATAAAGGACAAGTCATGGATAAGCCTTTTGGGACTTGATGCTTTTGTTCTTTTTAAAGATAAAAAAATGGCTTTGTTTTTAATTTTTTCTATGCTCCTAGGCGTTGCGCTTCAAATTACGAATACATTCGGTGATCCATTTTTACACGACTTCGCATTGAACCCTGATTATAAAAATAGCTTTGCTGTTAAATATCCAGCTATTTTATTATCAGTGTCACAAATTTCAGAGGTATTCTTCATTCTCACCATTCCGTTTTTTTTAAGTAAGTATGGCATTAAAAAAGTAATACTCATCAGTATGATTGGATGGACATTACGTTTTGTTTTCTTTGGGTATGGAAGCCCAGTTGGCGGAGGATTTTTACTATTGCTGTTATCAATGATCGTTTACGGTTGTGCCTTTGATTTCTTTAATATTTCGGGAGCGATTTTTGTTGAAAAAGAAGTCGATCATCGAATTCGAGGCAGTGCTCAAGGATTATTTAGTACGATGGTAAATGGTATTGGCGCCTATTTAGGAGCTGTCATTAGTGGCAAAGTAGTTGATTATTTCACAGTTGAGGGCGTAAGAAATTGGCAAAATATTTGGTTGTTCTTTGGCGGTTATACACTTGTTTTGGCCATTATTTTTGCCATCGTTTTTAAATATAATCATGAAATGAAAAATGTAACAATGAAATAGTGAATTATTCTTTCAAGGAAAAGAAAGGAGCCTTACCGTCCATCGTGTAAGGCTCTTTACGTAATAGAACTACTTAAGTTCAAACTTTAATGTCAATTGAAGACAACCGCCCTTTTACGCTCAAGATTCTCTTCGTCAATTTTAAAAGTCAAATGTCGATTAGATGGATGGTATTTTAAGTGAACACTTTCATTTGTCTGCAATCAAAGGGTTTAACAACCTGCACCTCTAAATTTGTTAGAAACATCAACAATACGGACCGACCCGTTTTTTTATAATCAGATATTTATTTAAGTTCATTTTTTTCATTGGTAAAAAAGTATTGTTGTAATGATGACTACGGCAATTATTAAAGCAAAGCACGAGAAATCAATTTAGAAACGTTGATTTCTTGCGCTATTCTGTTTAAAGGCTTCTCGTTTTTTAAAAAGATTCCCTTTCCTTTTTCATCACAAGCGACTTTAAAGTATCACTTAATTCCTGAATACGACTAGTTGTGTTCGTCATCATCTCTAGCATATTATGTTCGTCCTCCACCGAGTGTACAATCTCTCCTGTGGAAGTCGCATTTTGTTCGGTCATATCATTAAGCTTTTCAATCTGTAATTGGATTGTTTCAAACTGCGAAATAGCGCTGCTTAGTTCATTCATTCCCCTTGTTAAATCGAAGTTAGACTTTGAAAATGAATCTTTTAAAATATTAAAGAAGTTGCTCACATCTTGTAACAGCATTTCCCCTTGTTGTAACGCTTTTTCACCGTCATCAGAGCGTTGATGAGCTTCTGTTGATTTTTCGAACAAAGTTCTCGTTACATTCGTAATACTTACCGTAATAGCAGCACTTTCTTCCGCTAATTTCCGTACTTCATCAGCAACGATGGCGAATCCTTTACCATGCTCCCCCGCTCTTGCCGCTTCAATTGCAGCATTAAGAGCAAGGAGATTCGTCTGCTCTGCAATATGCTGTATGCCCTTTAGTAAGCTATCTACCGTTTTCAAGCTTGTCTGTAACTCATTCACAGTTTCAGCTGTAGAACTCATCGCTTGATTCATAACGCCCATTTGCACCATCGCATCTTGCATTTTCTCCCATCCTACTAGTATCTCTTGCTGCAAATCAGTAGATTTAGAAATAGTATCCTTTGAAATTGAGAATGTTTCGTTGACAAAATGCACAGATTCCTTCATCGTGCCATGAATCATTTGCAAGCTAGATGACTCCTGCTGAATACTTGCGGAAATATCCTCAGTAGCTGTAAGAATTTGTTTACTTGATTCAGATATTCGCTGCATTGTTTGTTGGAATTGCGTAACGTGTTCATCCAAAGCTTGACTACTTTTTTCAATTTCCTGAAACGTATTTTCAAGCTCATGTAATGACACCTTCACTTCATTTTGTTGAATAGCAGCATGTTCAATTAGTTCATTGCCCCATTTAGCGATTAAATATAATGCAATAATGACGCCATTCATTATCGCAAATAGCGTTATAAATACAGTTATATCATCAAATGGCCCTAATAATGATTTCGAATTAGCCATATAAAGAATCAGAAAGCTGATATTTGTCAGCACACCGAAAAATACAAGTAATTCCTTTTTAAAATAAAGGGCGATAATGGCCACCGAACAAAGTAAAATATAATGTTTATTTAATGAAAAACTATCAACTAAAAATAAAGCAAAAACAGTACTTGAAGGAATCATTCCAAAAATAAAGCCTTTAACATACGTGTTAATTGGTAAAAAGTAATTACAAACTGCCAATGCCATAACGGCTAGTCCGACAAATAAGAACATAATGCCCTTTGAGAGTATCAACGGTCCACAAATTAAAACAGCCAAAATTGCAATAATGGCTAAATTAACACGATGGACTTTTCTTGTATCGTAGCGAATATTTTGCTCCATAATAGTTCCCCCTTAAAAATGAATGGACATTCATTGCGTTTTTCTATTATTATAAAGTACAACAACTACTTTTTGTAGATAAAAAACGCATTTTAGAGAATTTTTAACACTATTAGAAAATAAAGGGGGATCATTTAATGAGGAGAGTCCAACAACTTGCACCAAATTTTTATTGTATTGATACACACGATTTACATCGGGAACAGCGTACAAGCTCTTATTTGCTTATCGATGAAAAAATTGCATTAATCGAGACTTCCGCCAGTCCGTCTATGCCTTATATAGTAGAAGGTCTAGATGAATTACATATTTCTCTAGAAGATATTCAATATGTAATTGTTACGCATATTCATTTAGACCACGCAGGAGGTGCAGGCTTGTTTTTACAAAGCTGTCCAAATGCAACATTCGTTGTACATCCACGAGGTGTATCTCATATGGTTGATCCTAGTCGTCTAATTGCAAGTGCGCAGAGTGTTTATGGAGCTGAATTCGATCGTCTATTTGATCCAATTGTTCCTATCGATGTTGAACGCATTATAGAAATTGGACATGAGGAAGTACTATCTTTAGGTCAACATCAGTTAACGTTTTATCATACAGAAGGTCATGCAAGACATCATGTATCCATGCATTATTCTGCTACGAATGGCTTGTTTGTAGGAGATACAACTGGTGTACGTTATCCGGAAATGGAGAACGAAGCCATTGATTTAATTATTCCCTCCACTTCACCGAATCAGTATGATCCAGATACAATGGAGCAGTCTATCCAGCTTTATGAAAAATTAAATGCTTCAGAATTGTATTTCGGTCATTTCGGTGCTTATAAAAATCCAGCTGAAGCTTATAGACAAGTACGCTACTGGACACCGCTATTTTTAGCTGAAGGAGAAAAGGCATTAAAAGTATCTAGCGATTTTAAAGAACAAGTACAATTTTTAGATACTCGCTTAAAGGCCCTTTTGTATAACTACTTACAGGAAAATGGTATCTTAGAAAATCATCCAGTTTATCAAACAATCCCTTTTGACACCATTGTTTCGGCAATGGGAATTCTGGATTACTTAGAGAAAAAGAATTCCCAAAATTAAAGCAGACTTAACTGGAGAGGAGTAATCCTCTCTGTTTTCTTTTATGTTCTTTTTTCTTCAACGGTTACGAAATGTTTGATTTCATCAGGCAAGCAAGAGAGTTCTGATTTAAAGAACTCCGGGAATAGAAAGGCATCCTGAAGATTCGAAATAGGTAACCACTCTAACCTTTCTTCAATACCATCACTAGTATAGCTTTCACACTTGACTTCGACTTCATTTGATTTCATTAAATAAAAGAATGATATTTCATGAAATTGCATTTCTCCAAATGGACGACTTTGAACTGGGAAAAAATTTTCATGTATAAACACTAAACTTCAAAATGCAATTTGGTTTCTTTAAAGCATTCGGGGATAACAGCTTCTTCCAAAGTCTCCTGCAACTTCACTCTTCCCCCAACGGAGTAGTAGTAAGGATCACGATTATTTTTTACCATTAGCACATTACCATCTCGTAGAATGATTGCGCCCACTCTCATATTGAACACACCATCTTTAGTTGGGAATGTGATGACTTGCTTTTGCGTATTCATCTAAAAGTTAACTCTATCATTCTATGTACCTGGATGTTGCACATAACTACATTCGTGTTCATTCTTAATACGCTTATTGTAGTAGTTATGCATATTCTATTAACATTACTAGAGCAGCTACCCTCCCTTCCCTGATACATAAGCAAAGACTACTTCAACTAAAAAATATTTATCATATTTTACCATATTGCAATGTATTATAGAGCAAGACAAATTCGTATATAGATGTAGCAACTTTTAAATCTTAAAGGGAATGTTTTAATCATTATCGAATATAGAAAATATGGGCAAAAAAAATAGATACGAGGTGAGTTCATTGAGCGATGCGTTTTATAGTAAACACTTTCAACTAGACCAAATTGGTAAAGGGATATATGCAGCAATAGCTAAAGATGGTGGAGGGGCTGTAGGAAATGCAGGTTTTGTGGATCTTGGCGATAAAATTATCGTTTTTGATACATTTAACACTCAACAAGCATCTGAAGACTTAAAGTTCGTTGCTGAAAAAATAACAAACCGACCTGTTACATGGGTTATTAACAGTCATTGGCATGGCGACCATATTCGAGGCAACCAAACATTTATAGATTCAATTATTATTTCAAGTCAAATTACATACTCAAAAATAAGAGATGTGCATCCCTCAAGATTCAGTAAACAGAAAAATGATATTCAAGGTTTAAAAAGCTATATTCTATCCTTAAAAGAGCAACAAATTCAAACTAACGATCCCCATATACAATACCAAATAAATTCTCTAAATGAATTAAAAGATTCTTTACCCACTTTGGAATTAGTTTTACCGAATCAAACTTTTAAAAATGAAATTACCTTTCAAGGAACACAACGTTTTGCAAAGCTTTTCACGTTAGGAGGAGGCCATTCATATTGTGATGCAATGCTTTATATTCCTGATGAGAAAGTAATATTTATGGGTGATTTATTATTTGTGAACTGTCATCCAACGTTTTTTGAAGAGACCGACCCTTTGAAATGGAGTAATATTTTAAAAACAGTTGAAAAACTAGAAATTGACGTGGCAGTACCGGGACACGGTCCAACAGGGGTAAAAGAAGATATCTCAAAAATAATCAACTATATAGCTGAATTAACTACTATTGCAGAAAAGAGCAAGCAAAATGAGGATATTGAAATCCCTAATATCTATAAGGATTGGCGTTCACCTGAGATTTATCAACAAAATTTAAAACGACTAAGAGAATTGTCAAATTCTTAAAACAATTGTTAAATAAAAGAGAGGGCGAAGTAACTGACCCTCTCTTTCAATCATTTAGACCAGATTGAAATTTCTACTCCATCCCTTTATTGATAAAACAAATTTATCTAATTACTCGAATTGTTGATTCTGCGAAATCTGTGCATTAGGACATCGTTTTTTCAACTCTAAAATAAACTTCATTTTATCTTCTGGTAAAATTTTTATACGACCTTTAACTGTCGTTTTATAAAATATTTCCAGACCCTTATCAGATGATGAAATTAGATAACCAGTATATTTATCAGTCGTAGAAGAAACCCTTGTTATACTTTGATATGGAATCTTACTTTTGAATGGCCCACCTTTGACTAAAAGATAATTTTCACAGAAAACAAACTTAATCGAATTTACGTACCAAAAAATAAAAACTATTGAAACAATAAAGGCAGTTGACATAATAAAAACAGTTAATAAAGATGTGATGAACGGAAGAAGTGATATAGCGCCAAATATCCAAACCAATAAAAACATAATGATTGTGAAAAAAATATCTGTTTTTGCTCGATAAACCATAATAGTTTTCCCACCTTTCCTATTAATCTTCGCTAAATTTAAATAAGTAAACCAAGTCAACCTTATACGTAATTTAACATTAATTTTTAATGTATCAAACATGGAAAATAGATTGCAAATAAGTTTGTTAAAAAGCACCGACAATAATGGAGGGCACTGAAAAACTTACGTTTTCATAAAAGCGAACCTTTTTCAGATAAAAATAAGGCACTTCTTGTTCAATATGGACTTAAATTAAGGGTTTCTTGATTTAAAATCATCGGGGGCACCACCTGCACATTAATTCTTTTATTATAAAGGAAAGCGTGACTAAAATAATTGTGTGATACATTGCGTTGTTTGGAGAAGCATCG
>NZ_JAQZSD010000039.1:0-39249 GCF_028674935.1 Lysinibacillus sp. CNPSo 3705
ACATCTGTTGGCCCGAGACCCTGCAGCGAAGCGGATGTTTTCTGTGCGAAAGCGTAGTGTTAACGTAGCGGCAGCAAATGTTTTGACTGTGCGAAAGCGAAGCGACAGCAACAAATGTTTTCTGTAGCGAAAGCGAAGCGTCAGCAACAAATGTTTTCTGTAGCGAAAGCGAAGCGTCAGCTACAAATGATTTGACTGTGCGAAAGCGAAGCGTCAGCAACAAAGCGCCCAGTCGGAACGGAAATCAACCACACGTTTTGGTGATGATCCTTATTTTTTCTTTTTGAATGCTGAAGTCACTTTAGGCTCAGTTCCTAGCAGCAAGCGCTTAATATTTTCGATATGCAAAATGATGGCTATACCAAAAAGTAATAGGGCTATAATCGTTGGGACTGTTCCAGGAATCCATAAATATGTGGCTATACAGAAAACGAGATAAAACTCAAGTACACCGACAATTAAATAGTTCGTTACGAAAGATAACATAACAAATAAAATGAGTGCAAATAAGCCAATTGTCCAATCAATCGCAAGTAATATCCCTATGATTGAAGCAGTTCCTTTACCACCATTGAAGCCCATATAAAATGGAAAATTATGACCTAGAATGACACCGGCAGCTACAATATACGTAAAGAGCCAAACTTGTACTTCTGTTAATTGTGTTATGTCTGCTAAATAGGCATGTGCACAGTTTATAGCTGCAACGCCTTTGCCGATATCGATCAGTGCAACTAATATGCCGTATTTCCAGCCTAGGGAAAGTGTTGCGTTAGAGGCACCCGCATTGCCATGACCAGTCTTTTTTAAATCTACCCCAGATAAGAACTGAGCAACTTTAGAGCCGTGAATACAGCCAATCAAATAACCAATGAGAAGAAAAATAATAACGGCTTTTATCATAAAAATTCTCCTTTCAAAATAAAATAGGCTCTTCACTAAAAGTTAGGAATGACGTTTGTTATAACTTATGCCCTTAAGTTGATTGGAGTGGAGACTGGGCGCCCCTAGGAGAGCGCATAGTCGAACTGTAATCAACCCCACATCTTGGTGATAAAAACTATAAATATCAAAATAGTGTATGCGTTCGTATTACGTAAAAAAGCAGACGGAAGTTTCAGAAAAAATAAAATTTTAGTATTGACAGTGAAAAAGTCTATGTTTATACTGTGTAACAACGATGGAAATTGAATCTCATACTCTTATCAAGAGCGGCGGAGGGATAGGCCCTATGATGCCCGGCAACCAGTAAGTGATGAACTTGCTAAGGTGCTAATTCCTACAGATTCTTATTGGATCTGGCAGATAAGGGGAGGAAAACTTGCAGCCGCAACCCTCTTCTTAGCTGAAGAGGGTTTTTGTTTTCTACTAAAAAAATCCTCCTCATCTCCGGTACCATCGTAAAAAAATAACCATTTGGAGGTATACAATGACAAAATTTAAACCAGAAACATTGCTGTTACACGGTGGCCAAGAGCCAGATCCGGTAACAGGATCACGAACAGTACCGGTATATCGCTCAACGGCTTTCGTTTTTAAAGACACTGCTCATGCGCAACGTCTTTTTGCCTTAGAGGAAGCCGGCAATATTTACACACGAATTACAAACCCAACTGTAGATGTTTTTGAAAAACGCGTCGCTTTATTAGAAGGCGGTACAGCAGCAGTAGCACTTTCATCTGGTGCAGCAGCTATCGCATTTTCCATTTTAAATCTTGCAGGGGCAGGCGATGAAATCGTTGCAGGTAGCTCTTTATACGGAGGTACTTATAATTTATTCGCCAATACACTACCAAACTACGGTATTAAAACGATTTTTGTAGACGAAACAAATCCAGAAAATTTCCGAGCAGCTATTACTGATAAAACAAAGGCCGTGTTCGCTGAAATTTACGGTAACCCAAGTTTAAAGGTACTAGATATTGAAGCAGTAGCAAATATAGCACATGAAAACGGCTTGCCATTAATTATTGATAGCACATTTGCTTCACCATATGGCTCTACACCAATTGACTACGGTGCGGATATTGTTGTTCATTCCGCAACAAAATGGATTGGTGGCCACGGAACAACTTTAGGTGGCGTAGTAGTAGATTCAGGGAAGTTCGATTGGACTCGTGGCCGTTTCCCAGGTTTTACTGAACCAGATGCTTCTTATCACGGTTTACGTTATGGTATTGACACAGCAGAGGCAGCATTCGCCACAAAATTGCGTGTGCAATTACTACGCGACTTTGGTCCAACATTAAGTGCAGATGCAGCATTTAATTTATTACAAGGTTTAGAAACGCTTCATTTGCGTATCCCTAAACATAATGAAAATGCATTAGCGGTAGCTGAATATTTACGAAACCACCCATCTGTGGAATATGTAAATTACAACGGCTTAGAAGATTTCCCTACCCATAAATTAGCTAAAAAATATTTAAAAAATGGCTCCGGTTCAGTGCTTACATTTGGTATTAAAGGTGGACGTGAAGCAGGGCGTAAATTAATAGATAGTGTGAAATTATTCTCGCACGTAGCAAATGTAGGGGATGCAAAATCATTAATTATTCATCCAGCATCTACTACACACCAGCAACTATCTGCTGAAGAGCTAATCCAAACTGGCGTAACCGAGTCGCTCATTCGCTTATCTATCGGTTTAGAGGCAGTAGAGGACATCATTGAAGATTTAAAACAAGCTATTGAACAAGTAACAGCCTCACAACAAAAAGTAGAAGCTTAATAAAAAGGACTTTGGCAAATGTTGTAGTGTTGACGTATTTTCTCATTCGATAGGCCTCATTTGGTAATGCGTCAAACGTTGCTACATTATCCGCTTGCCTCATATGGTGAAGAAGTTGAAAATTAATACCTAGTAATTTTATAAGTATTATTGATTTTTTAAATTCCTTGTTTTATACTAGGAAATAAGAAAAGTGTTCGAAGGGCTACCAACCTAGAACCAATGTTTTCAATTAATGCTTAAACTAAATTAGTTTCATAAGTGCTCCCCCACTTTTGAATAGATGAAGAGGAGTAGTTACTCAGCCAGTAGCTACTCTTGCTACAAAACTGATGATAAAGGAGTGTTTTAAATGGGAAATGTGTATAGTGCGCAAAACATTGCATCTTATCTTATTTATGAATTAAATGAAGGTCATGTGTTTGTGAACAACATGTCCATTCAAAACATACTTGCGTCAGTTGAACGTAAATGGCAAGAGAACTTTGGACATTCTGCTTTTAAAGAAATGGTTTATGTCAAAGAGGAAGGCTATACAGTAAAAGAAGTTTTCGAAGCTTATGAAAGCTATGGAGCAAATCATATTCCTCTTCCTGCGACAGAGTATTATTTAAAATACGGTACATTCCAATTAGTTGAACGTACGTATGCAATACCAAATTTTACGCGGGAGGAAATAGGATTAGTTCAACAAGCTTTAACACAATATCGTTATAAATTGCTAGCCAACGCTAGTTAATTATCCCTCATATTTTTAGCTCATTCTCTGCTGCTACAGGGAATGAGCTTTTTAAATTAGACTTATGAAAATATACAGAAAAAATTTTTATTAATATATTCAAAAGAACAATTTTTATGAATGTCTTTACATACATATATATAATAGAAGAAAGGCATTTGTTTTTTTAACTTCTTTCCACAAATATATTTGTAACGGAAGCGCTGTTACAAAAGTCTCTCACATTTATAGTTGGTGAGATTAATGCGTAGGTAAGTTTCTTTTCAGTAGGTTTGCAAACATCCATTGAAATAAAGGAACTCAGTCTAGAAAGCGAGGCAACAACAAAATGGTTTTGATTGTGCGAAAGCGAAGCGACAGCAACAACAACGACTGAGTGACCAACATCATATTGGCGTAAAGGCTCCGGCGGATGTCACGGATTCGGGAAGGTGTTCTTTATGCAAGCACAAAGCCGATTCCGGACGCAATTATGCCGAGGCATAATTGATAAAGAAAAGTCATAATTGTTCCATCATTATAGATTCGAGTGAAAAATCATATAATAAAAGGGATGAAAACGATTTCTTTTGCACGTCTAGAGGAAACAAATGTCCATCCTAGAAAGATTTTTCTTGTGCAATGTAAGTATTTACGTTACAATTTTCTTTAAGTTGAATTTTGAATTATTTGAATTTGTGTGTGTTTCAAAGGTTTTTTATTTTCGTTTTGAGTTGCTAAGGTTAGATGACTTAACCTAAATATCTGTTTGAAAACGAAGTGTTAGAAACACGGCAAATTGACCTGCTTTATAAAGTCGGCGCACAATTCAAAATATGTACGAATTAAGCTGAGACGAAATAAATTTAATGAAACTGCGGAATGTAAGTTGGAGGGAATACAACAATGGCAACTATAAAGGCAGCTATATTAGGATTTGGAACGGTAGGTCAAGGAATTTACCATATATTAAACGACAAGCGTGAAGAGCTTAAAAATAAATTAGGAATTGAGCTAGAAGTAGCAAAAATTTTAGTTACTGATACTAGCCGTGAACGTGTACCAGGCACAGCGCATTTAATGACAACTAGTATGGATGAAGTATTAGCAGAACCAGGTATGCAGGTTGTTTTTGAGGCGATTGTCAATGAGGAGCCAGCATTTACTTATTTAAAGCGCGCTGTTGAACATAAATGTCATGTCATCACCGCTAATAAAGTAATGTTTGCAAAACGAGGCTTGGAGCTACAGGATCTTGCAAAAGCAAACGGTGTTTTTGTAGGCTTTGAGGCAACGACTGCTGGCGGTGTACCAGTTATTAAAACGATGAAAAACATTTTGCTTGTCAATGATGTTAGTCGTATTCAGGGTGTTTTAAATGGGACATCCAACTATATTTTAACGAAAATGCGTTCACAAGGCTGGTCGTTCGAAACCGCACTAAAAGAAGCGCAAAATTTAGGCTATGCTGAGGCAGATCCATATAATGATATTTCAGGACAGGATGCCTTTAAAAAATTAATGATTTTAAGTGCTTTGGCATTTGGAGAACAACCAGACTGGGCTGACGTCGAAGTAGTAGGTATTGATAGTATTTCGGCAGAGCAAGTAAAAGAAGCATGTGAAAAAGGCTTGCGTTACCGCCACGTTGCTGAGGTTGAGAAACTAGCAGATGGTAAAGTAGTCGCAAAGGTTGGCCCGCAATTAGTTGATAAAGAACATCCACTTTATCCAGTTGATGATGTCAATAATGCTGTGGCATTAGATACTAATTATATTGGCACATTGACGCTAGTTGGACCTGGGGCAGGCATGTATCCAACAGCTAGTGTAATGGTTGAGGATTATGCGGAAATTATTGGTAAGCGAGCTGGATTTGTCGTAACAATATAATAGATGCCTATCATTCAACAATGTTCTACTTGTTTGAATGATAGGCATTTTTTAATCCTCATCTTTAACATCGATATCCTCTGGAATAGGTGTATTCCGCCAAATTTCTATTTCCTCTTTAATGCGATCTAACTGCTCAAAATAAGTGCTAAATTGCCCGCTATTAATTAGTATTTGGTCACCGTCGTATACTGAACGAATACGGCCCTCGTAAACTAGGCGAAGAACTTGATCCTCTGGCATACCAAGTTCGATGGCTGTTTCTTCAATTGTTTTATACATAAATTTCGCTCCTTTTATTGTTTTTATTATAACCTCCCTTTAAAAGAAAGCCTACTATAGGTTAATAAATGAAAGAAAAAGGAAAATGGTAATTGTTTGATTTTGGATAAATCTGTATTATTAATGTTAATGAGTTGTGACGGTTACGGGGGCAATAATGATGATTAGTTATTACCATTTTGCAATGTAAAATAAGCTGTCTGAAATGTGCAAGGAAATGGACATTTATTCAAGGTCTTTTTTTCTCATCGATTCGTCTTACAGGTGTAGCTATTGGAATCATTGTTACGTTTAGTAGCTCTCTCCTGTCTTTTGTGATGCTTTAGAAAGGGAACTTTGGAAATATTGTGGATCAACTATGTAAACAATGGGGCAGGGGCTATCTGAGGAAATTAGACTAGCCTTTTCTGCAGGTCTTTTCTTTGACATATATAAAGAAATATATGCCCTGTATTGGAGTGGCGACTAGCCGACTTCTTGAGGATTAGCGATGGGGAACGAAACGAAGGCTAAAACGATCACGTCCTGTGATAACGCCGAACATCCTTTTGCGAATTCCTTTTCGATTCCGTGACACCCGCCAAAGTTAAAACCTTAAGAAATTCTTCATTTTTATACTAACTGGTTTTTAAGATTTAAAAGGTACACTATTAATTGAGAGCGAGGTGTATATCATGACGAAATTAACAGTTCTTGTAACAGACGATGATCAAGATATTCGTGATGGTATTGAAATTTATTTAAAGAATGAAGGCTACAATGTCATTAAAGCTGCTGACGGCTTAGAGGCACTCGAAAAATTAGAAAACAATGAAGTACATTTAATTATTTTAGATATTATGATGCCAAATATGGATGGAATTACAGCGACGTTTAAAATTAGAGAAGAGCGCAATATTCCAATTATTATGCTTAGTGCAAAGGCGGAGGATGGCGACAAAATTCATGGCTTGTCTGTAGGCGCTGATGATTACGTCACAAAGCCTTTTCATCCGCTAGAGTTGTTGGCTCGAGTGAAATCTCAGCTGCGACGTTATGTACAACTTGGGACGTACAATGAGGGAGCAGCAAAGGTGGAAATCGACGGACTTGTATTAGATGAAGATGCAAAGGAAGTCATTTTAGAAGGTGAGCCTGTTCGATTAACACCAATCGAATATAAGATTACGGAATTATTAATGAAAAATGTAGGGCGGGTATTTTCGATAAGAGAGATTTATGAGCGTGTGTGGAATGAGGAAGCTTACAATGCAGAAAATATTGTGGCTGTACACATTCGAAAAATACGTGAAAAAATCGAAGCAGATCCGAAAAATCCACGCTATTTAAAGGTGGTGTGGGGCGTTGGCTATAAAATGGAAAAATAAAATAGAGCAGTATGTTACAATTGCAGGGTTTGTAGCAGGGGTTATTGGACTAATTTATTTCGGTGTGTATGCCTACCAAATAGTAACTTCACGCTCTTCGGGGATGTTACAATTACTTGAGAGAATTTTTTAGAGAGGAGTTAAAAGTATGTTAAAAAATTGGAAACCTCTTCTCGTTCTTTTATGTTTAATATGGGCAATTTTCGGTATATTTACGTTCTCGAAGATCGGGTACCAATATATTGGAAAGTCGTATTTTCAATCTGAAAATTTCCAGCATGAACTTGATAATTTTCAGTCAGAATTAGGACCATTAGTGTTGAACATGCCAATAGCTGAGGATTTGAAAAGTAAAATTGTGGTTACACAAAGTGAAATAGAGGAACATCGTAATCGCTATGGAACATTAGGAGAACAGATAGATAGTATTAAAACTCAATATGAAGGACGTATTCAAGAAGCTGCTAATGTAAATGCAACAGAATTAAAAGCCAAGCTTGAGAAAGAGCGGGATGCAATAATTAAAGATATTACGGGTAATTTCGAGGATGATGAGCATGTCCGTAAAAAAATTCTAGCTCAAAAGGAAGAGCTTGTTGATCAATATATAAAGGCAGCAAATGAAGAAGCAAAGAGTTTTGCGAAAAATTATAATTATTGGTCTTATGAATTAACGAACATTGAAACAGGCAAAACATATCGTTCCGGTGATGTTTCGGATAGTAGTGCGTTTAAAATTAAGTATAACGGGCAACACCCATTAACTGCTTGGAATATAAGTGATAATTTATACCGGGCTGATAGTTACGTGGATATAGAGGATTTGAAGGAAAGTTCTGATTACACTGGTATCATAACCATTTCAAAAAAATCAGCCCAAGAAGCCGATATCTTGGGAGGATATGACCATTTTACACGCAATCAATACATGTTCTACTTTATATGGCTAACGAGTATTGTGGCAGCTATTTTTGCATGGAAAGGGCGTAAAGAAGTACTGCAGATGGTACAAGGTTTAAAAGAAAAAGAAGCTCTTGCAAAGATGAAAATTGATTACCCAATTGGATTCTTATTAATAAGCGCATTCATATATATTATAGCATCTGAAATTGCTTTTGAGTCGATTGAGTTTGTTCCGTATCAATCTAACTATGTACATTACTTAATTAGTTTGTTGTTTAAAATAGGTGCCTTAATCATTATTGCAATGCTGTTCTTTGTACAGCTTATTTGGTTGTATGATCGAGTGAATACAACACAGAAATTAAAAGAAGACTTAAAAGCTAGTTATTTATGGTCACTTGGCGGATCAATCACAGATTTATTTATAAATCGTTCCATAGCATTACATTCCGTTGTTATGATTGGGGCAGCGTTTTTCGGTGGTGGCAGCCTTGTTGCTACAATGGCAGCAGGTGGCGGATTCCCCTTTTTAATGTTGGTTATTTGCGCAATGATCGGTATACCAGCCATGATTCTCTTCCTTTCTAGAATGGGCTATTTAAACCGAATTATGAAGGACACGAAGGATATGGCAGAAGGACGTTTAAATCGCGATGTCAAGGTAATGGGCAAATCACCACTCGCTGGGCATGCAGAAAATCTTAATCATTTAAGGGAAGGCGTACGCACGTCTATGCATGAACAGGCAAAAAGTGAGCGTTTAAAAACAGAGCTTATTACGAATGTTAGTCACGACTTACGCACGCCGTTAACATCTATTATTACGTATACAGATTTATTGAAAAATCCTGATGTTACAGAGGAAGAGCGTAAGCAATACATTCATATCCTTGATAAAAAATCAGAACGTCTAAAATTACTGATTGAGGATCTTTTTGAAGTATCTAAAATGGCGAGTGGGAATATGGAGCTTCATCGCACTCGAGTTGATTTAACCCAGCTTATACAGCAGGCGGTAGGGGAGCATGAGGAAGATTTAGCACAGGCGCATTTAGATTTACGCATGACAAAACCACATGAGCCAATCTACGCATATGTGGATGGACAAAAATGGTGGAGATTAATCGATAATTTAATCGTTAATGTGTTGAAATATGCATTAGAAGGCACACGTGTTTATGTAACATTGAAACGGACGGCAGAAGGTGATGCTGAATTCACGGTGAAGAATGTTGCAAAATATGAAATTAGCGAGAATGCTGATGAGTTATTTGAACGCTTTAAGAGAGCCGATGCATCACGCCATACAGAGGGCTCAGGGCTAGGCTTAGCCATAGCACAATCCATTGTAGATTTGCATGGTGCTCGTATGAGTATAGAGGTAGATGGAGATTTATTTAAAGTAATTGTTCGAATCCCAACAGCATAGACAAAAACAGCGGCAAACATTTTGCCGCTGTTTTTTGTTATGGCGCGGTTATCCGTGGATATGACGTTCAATCCGCGATTGTCGGTTCAATCCGTCGGTTAGGCTATAACATCCGTCGATACGGCACGATCATCCGTCGCATAGGCTATAACATCCGTTGTTAAGGCACTATCATCCGTCACTTCAACGCCTCGTTTCGCCGAAGGATACTTATAGTCCTAAATTCTTGGCAATAATCACTTTCATGACTTCGTTAGTACCTGCATAAATGGACATGACAGGAATATCTCGATATCTTCTAGCAATCTTGTATTCTTCCATATAACCGTAGCCACCATGTAACTGCATGCACTGGATAGCAAGCTCGCGAGCATTTTCCGTTATCCAGTATTTTGCCATCGAAACTTTTGTCACAACATCATTTCCTGCGATATGTTCCTCTATTAAAGATTCTAAAAATGATTTGCCTAGTTCAATTTTTGTTGCCATTTCAGCTATTTTAAATTGTGTATTTTGGAAGTCACTAATTGGTTTCCCGAAAGCTTTGCGTGATTTTACATAATCAATTGTTAAGGCTAGCATGTCCTCAGCAGCCGTTTGCGCAGCGATGGCTACTGCTAGACGCTCTTGTTGTAGCTTTTCCATCATATAGATAAAGCCTTTACCTTCTTCGCCAAGGAGATTTTCAACAGGTACGCGACAATCCTCAAAAAAGAGCTCTGCTGTGTCCTGCGCATGCATGCCAACTTTTTCGAGTTTGCGACCTTTCGTGAAGCCCGGCGTCCCGTCCTCGATGACAAGGAGGCTAATACCGCGATGTTTTTTTTCGGCCTGAGGATTTGTTTTTACAGCAACGACTACTAAATTTGTATGAATACCATTTGTAATAAATGTTTTTTGCCCGTTGACGATATAGTGATCGCCATCACGAATAGCAGTTGTTTGAATGTTTGCCAAATCCGAACCTGTACCTGGCTCTGTCATAGCAATGGCAGTAATATTTTCGCCTGTAACGCATTTTGGAAGCCAGCGTGATTTTTGCTCATTTGAGCCGTATGCTTCAATATAAGGAACGACAATATCGTTATGCAGACCAACGCCAATAAGGCTCGAACCTACACGCTCAAGCTCTTCTTGAATAATAACGCCAAAACTAAAATCTAGTCCGAGACCGCCGTATTGTTCTTCTACTTGAGGGCATAGATAACCCATTTCTCCAAGCTTACGCCAAAACTCAAGTGGAATAAGATGATCTTTCTCCCATTGTGAATAATATGGTTCAGCTTCTTCTGCTAAAAACTTACGTAAGGTTTTACGAAATAACTCATGCTCTGTTGATTCAAATTTATATTTTGCCATGAACAACACCCCTTTTTTCTCCCGTATATGCGTAAATTTTTTCTTGCAATTACAATGTTACTTAAAAATTCAGAAAAATTAAAGTGTATTATTCATAGGTGCTTTCTTAGGTCTCATTGTAAACCAGAAGAGAGCCTAGATTACGATATTGTCACCTTTCTAATTAAATTGTCATGTAAATCATACGATTAAATGACAAGAAAAATGTACAATATAATGAGCACATTGGTTGCCCTTACATACTTTCAATAAGAAATACTTAATGCAAATTTAAAAATTAAGTATAATGCTATAATCAACTAAGACTATATGAAAGTAGGGAACTGAAATGCCTAAAGTAATCGGTGGAATTCTATTAATAAGTATATATAGTGCGTTAACTTTTTACTTAGGATGGGGATTGAGACAGTGGCTTGTGGCAATGGGATGGTTCCGCTTCCCAATTTTATATTGGGTAGTACTGTATATCATTGCGTTTAGTATTGTTATTAGTAGATTGCATGAGTCCTTACGAGTCTTTTCAATAATCCATAATTACTGGATGTTTATTTTTGAATACGGATTAATGCTTTGCTTGTTAGCACACTTGATTATTTGGTTAAGCCCCTTTAAAAGTGTACAGATCATTGGAAGTATAGCTATTGCTATATTTTTTGTACTAAGTATTGTAGGCACTTATTTAGCATATTCACCTGTTGTCCGTCATTTAGAAATAACGATGGATAAAAAGAGTAGTGAGCTAGATTCGATGAGAGTTGTAGTTGCTTCAGATTTTCATTTAGGGGTTCTCTCAAATAAAAGACATTTACAACGCTTTGTTACTTTATCGAATGAAGCACAACCGGACATCGTCTTTTTAGCTGGGGATATTGTGGATGACGATCCTAAATGGTTTGCTAAAGATGGAATGGCAGATGTGATGAAGCAATTAACATCGACATATGGAGTGTACGGTGTACTAGGCAATCACGAATACTATGGCAAGAAAATCCCTGAATTTATTAAAGAGATGGAAAATGCTAATGTAAAAGTTTTGTGTGATGAAACTATTAGAATCGATAATGTGATAGTATTAACGGGGCAAGAGGATATTACAAATAAGGATAGAAAGCAACTAGATGCATTGAAGACAGCAGATGATTTGCCTTGGTTTGTTATGAATCATACCCCAAATGATTTAATTACACCTGCAAAAATGGGCGTAGACTTCCATATGTCAGGGCATACACATAAAGGTCAACTATGGCCTAATCAGTATATAACGGCTCGTGTATTTGAACTTGATTATGGTTATAAGATAAAAGAAAAAATGCATACACTTGTTTCATCAGGCTTTGGCTTTTGGGGTCCGCCAATGCGAATAGGCAGCCGTTCCGAGTTATGGGTTGTAGATATAAATTTCCGTTAGTTGGTAAATTGCAATCTCTGTATTATGGTGATTTTGGTCCGTCATCTGAAGACGTTTTGAAATAAATGACATGTGAATAAGTAGATTGGAGGCTAGGGACTCCTTGGGGACTAGCTTCACAGATGGTTTTCTGTGAGAAAGCGCCCGGCCGGAACGGAAATCAACCCCATGTTATGGTGATAAGGCAGTCTACTCATAACTGAATGTTATAGTCATAGTATATGAAAAAGTGTATTTTATAATATGTTGGTATTTAATTTATAAAAGGTAAGGTGAAAACGTGGATATCATTGAATTATTAAAGGCGCTTATTTTGGGCTTTGTCGAGGGAATGACAGAGTTTGCGCCAGTGTCGTCGACAGGTCATATGATTATTGTTGACGATATGTGGCTAAAGACAGAGGAGTTTTTAGGGATGTATCCCGCTAATACGTTTAAAATTGTTGTACAGCTCGGCTCCATTTTAGCCGTAGTCGTTGTTATGTGGAAGCGAATGTTAAATTTAGTGGGACTTTATAAAATTGATGGCCAATCGAAATCTGTGAAAGGTCACTTCAACTTACTACATGTGATTGTAGGTATGTTGCCAGCAGTTATATTAGGTTTTGCGTTCAAAGATTTTATCGATGATCATTTATTTAAAGTAGAGCATGTTATTTATGCTTTAGTAGCTGGAGCACTTTTAATGATTGCTGCCGATAAATTAGCTCCGAAAAGACCAAGAGTCGATTCTTTAGATAAAATTTCTTATGGTTTAGCTTTTAAAGTAGGGTTAGTACAATGTTTATCACTTTGGCCAGGATTCTCCCGTTCAGGGGCAACAATATCTGGTGGTGTACTATTTGGCATGAGTCACCGTGTGGCGGCAGATTTTACTTTTATTATGGCAGTACCAATTATGGCGGGTGCTAGTTTAGTATCTGTACTGAAAAACTGGGATACGCTATCTATGGATTATTTTGGATTCTATGTAGTAGGCTTCATTAGCTCATTTATCTTCGCATTACTATCAATTAAATTCTTCTTAGCACTTATTTCAAAAGTGAAATTAATGCCATTTGCTATTTATCGTATAGTACTAGCTGCTGTACTAGCTGTTATTATCTTTATGTAAATAATAAAGTCACTCTTCTATTAAGAATGAGTGGCTTTTTTTAATTTCTTTCAGTGGGTTACAAATTTTACCTGTTGCTACGTTTTCGGCACAAAAAGAGGAGCTAAGCCTACGAACGCCACGTTCTGTGGATAAACGAATGACCGACATTGTGTTGACCCTCTAAGTACTAAGCAGATTCCGGACTGCGTGAAAGCGGCAAATGTTTTCTGCGCGAAAGCGAAGCGACAGCGGCAATTAGGCCGAGGCATAAATGATTAAATTAAGAAGAAATACATGGTTAATAAGTATTGTTCGAGAGTAGTATGATAGATTATCGCGTATTGAAAACAGATATTTTTTCCCTATATATTGTCATTACAGTTGTAAAGAACTTATAATTGAATTCAGAGAGTTTTTTGTTTTCTGATTATATTTAGTAGAATAGACATACAGCGGGGTGGGAGAATTGTTTCAAATTGGAAATAAGTCTAAGAAGAATACAATTGAGATGACTGATGAATCAAGTATAGGGGTTATTATTCAAGATCAGGAACGTTTACTACAGTTAAATCTAGTAAATTTAACTAGAGAGGATTTACAGTTAATTAGAAGTTTAAAACCGTATATTGAACGAAATGTTGAAGAGGTAGTGGCAGCATTTTATCATGCGATTGAGAGTGTGCCAACATTACGTGAGATGATTGAAAAGTATAGTTCTAGTAAGAAGTTACGCCAAACATTAAGCCATCATATTATAGAAATGTTCGAAGGGCGTATAGACGATGCATTTTTGAAGAAGAGAAGGCAAGTAGCAAAAATGCATGTGAAGATTAACTTGTATCCTAAGTGGTATTTAGCAGCCTTTCAAAATCTTGAAAAATTTTTAAGACAGATTGTTTATAAGCTTCAATTAACGAGGGATGAAGAAGAAAAGTTTTGTGAGGCAGTTAGTAAAATGTGTAATTTTGAACAACAAATTGTCCTAGAGGAATATGATAATTATGCTAATATATTAATTGAGAAGCAACAGCATAGTGTTCGAGAGCATGTTAAGGAAATTATAGGTGGGATATCTACGCAGCTAGAGACCCAATCTCATAGTACCAATGAAACAGTGACAGAACTCGTTTATAACACCAAGGAAGTGAATGAATACTTGAAGGAAAGTATCGATGAGGCAAAAACAATGCAAGAGGTATCGTCTGAAGGTTATTCTAAAATAATATTAATTAATGAGCAAACAGGGAAAATTCATCATAAGACAGTTGAAATGTCGGGTATGGTGGAGCAATTAGATGATTCTTCCTCCAAAATTAATGCTGTTATTGAAATAGTAAAAAATATTTCTGGTCAAACAAATTTACTTGCGTTAAATTCGGCTATTGAGGCTGCACGTGCAGGAGAGCACGGAAAAGGCTTTGCTGTCGTAGCGAGCGAAGTTCGTAAGCTTGCAGATCAGACCAAAACGTCGGTTGAACAAATTGCGGATCTCATAACTATGTCTAATGGGATTACCCAACAAGTTGTTCAAGCAATTCATGAGATTCAAGAGATGGTGAACAATAGTATTGAGCAAAATGAGGAATCTTTAAAAGCATTCGACGCAATATCTAGCTCAGTAAACGGTTCTATCTCAAACTTCCAAAACGTCGGACTAAAAATATCGGAACTGGCGGAAATTATAGAAACGATTGGAGAATCTTCCGAGGAATTAAAACAAGTTGCCAATCGATTAGATACAACAATTAAAGATTTCTAACGACTATGCATAAAGCCCGTGCATAGTTTTTTATTTATTATCATAGTAAGGGGGTGTTCTTCCGTTCCGGCTAGGCGCTTTGCTTTCGCTACAGAAAAAACATTTGTTGCTGCTGCTACGTTAGCACTACGCTAAAGCTTCCAGGAGGCGTCCGATGAGCCGCTTCACTCCACTTATTTGCATGGCATACGCTTTAACAAAATGTCATCTCATTTTTGAAATTTATCGAAACACTTTTATGTTTTATCGTCCAACTTTTGAAATTTATCGGTAAATTTTCGCGTTTTATCACCTAACTTTTAAATTTTATCGACATACACCTTCTAAAGAAGATTCACACACAAATTTATGTGAATCTTTTTACTTTATTCTGTCGCCCAGTCGGAACGGAAATCAATCACACGTTATGCCAATTTATTATTATTTTTCATAAATAGGACAAAATCGCCTTTCTGAAGTTTGAAGAGTGCCACGTAAAGATAAGAAATTCCTAGAAAATGAGCGTTCTAAGTGTTACGCTATAGGCGAATTGAATTGAGGGGTGTTCGGAATATGAAAAAGAAGTTATTTATTACACGAAAGTTCCCAGCGCATATAGTTGAACCGTTGCAAGAGTATTATGATATCGAACAATGGGAGGAGGAGGAAATCGTTATACCACGGGAACAGCTATTGGCAGCTGTTGCAGATTGTGAAGTATTGTGGGTAACGCTTGCTGACCAAGTCGATGAAGAGTTATTATTACACGCACCCAAACTAAAACTCGTGACTAATTTAGCTGTTGGATACAATAACATTGATGTCAAAGCTTTGCGTAAGCGCGGAATAATGGCAACTAATACTCCAGGAGTTTTAACAAATACGACTGCAGATTTAGTATGGGGATTATTGCTTGCTACTGCTCGAAGAATTCCAGAAAGTGAACGATATTTGCGTGAGGGTAAATGGAAAAGCTGGTATCCGATGCAATTAGTAGGTAAAGATGTTTCAGGATCCACTATAGGAATTATTGGTATGGGACGTATTGGCCAAGCTGTTGCAAGACGAGCAAAAGGTTTTGATATGAAAATTTTATACAACAATCGTAGACGTCGCCATGAGGTAGAAGAAATGTATGGCTTTCAATATGTATCATTGGAGGATCTTTTAAAACAATCGGATTTTGTTGTGATTATGACACCTTTTAATAATGACACAGTAGGACTTATAGGAGCAAAGGAACTAGCTTTGATGAAGGAAGACGCAGTATTAATTAACGCATCACGTGGTGGCATTATCGATGAGAACGCACTTTATGATACGTTAAAAAACGGTAAGCTATGGGCTGCAGGGCTAGATGTCTTTGAACAAGAGCCAATTGCATTGGACCATCCATTGTTGACGCTTCCTAATGTTGTTGCACTTCCACATATCGGGAGTGCCTCGCTGCAAACTAGAACGGCTATGCTGATGCTGAACGTTAAAGAGCTTACTGCATATGGGCAGGGTAAGGCTGTAACGAATCGAATAGATTGATGACACTGAAGGTAACAGAAGTAGGGGTCCTTTCGTAGTAAAGCGGTACAGATTTAATGTGAATAAATGGTGTAAATCAACTGTAATTATAAGAGAAGGAGCACATCGTGATTAGATGTGCTCCTTTAACTAATTTCAGCTATACCTGTTGCTACGTTAGCATTACGCTTTGGCATAAAAAGCAGTTGTTGGACAAAAGCCGATTCCGGACGCATTGTTTAGCTGTAGCGACAGCTATAATTATGCTGAGGCATAATCGATTAAATAGCGTCCACTATTTATTAAACATATCAAATAAACCGCCAATGCCGCCTTCACCTCTAGATTGACCGCCACCGCCTTGAGAAATTGGTGCTGCAGCGAAGACACGGCTTGCTAAACGGCTAAATGGTAATGATTGAATCCATACTTTACCTGGACCCTTTAAAGTAGCGAAGAAGATACCTTCACCACCAAATAATGCAGTTTTTACGCCCTTGACCATTTCGATATCGTAATCTACATCAGATGTCATAGCAACTAAACAGCCTGTATCAACACGTAATACTTCACCAGGTGCTAGAGTCTTTTCGTGAATAGTGCCACCTGCATGTACAAAAGCCATGCCGTCACCTTCAAGCTTTTGCATAATGAAGCCTTCACCACCAAAGAAGCCAACACCGATTTTTTTCTGGAATTCAACGCCGATTGAAACTCCTTTTGCAGCAGCTAAAAAGGCATCTTTTTGACAAATAATCTTGCCGTTCAATTGGCTTAAATCCATTGGAATAATCTTACCAGGGTATGGAGAAGCAAAATACACATGGCGTTTACCTGAACCAACGTTCGTAAATGTCGTCATGAATAAACTTTCACCTGTAATTAGACGTTTTCCAGCTCCAAATAATTTACCCATAAGTCCACTTTCTTGGCTTCCTGTTGAACCATCGCCAAAGATCGTTTCCATATGGATGGAATCATCCATCATCATTAAAGCTCCAGCTTCAGCTACCACTGTTTCTTGAGGGTCAAGCTCAACTTGCACGTATTGCATATCGTCGCCATATAATTTGTAGTCAATTTCGTGATTATTCATAAAGGATTCCTCCAAAAAATAATTTTGTTATTATATACGATTATAAGTTGTATTAGTTTCATCGTATAATTAAATATTTTAGAAAAAAAGGGAATAAGCTAGTAAATGTCGAATATAAAACACTAGAATGAGTATTTTCTATTTTTGTTTAGCTGGAATTTGTGATTGTTTTAACTTCTTTCAGCGAATGGCAAACATCCCGCTGAAAGAAGTTAAAACCTCCGTACGCAATTATGCCGAGGCATAATTGCTCACAAAAGACTTTCTCTGTAACTAACATCAATGGTTCAGCTAACGAAAATAAAGCCTCTGACGATTGTCACCGATGTTATTGATGTAAAAGCACGCTCTTTAAACCTCTATATATTAAAAATTCGGAATTTTGACACACTTGATTTTATATACTATAGAGTGATAGATGGTATCTGTTTGAAAGCAATGCAATTGGTAACATTGAGTCAGAGGCACAATAGATAGTTCAGGGGGTGTATGTAGTGGAAATTAAAAACTATATCGGCGGTGAATGGGTAACAAATTCACATTTACAAAGTATAGTAGTGACCAACCCTGCTAATGGGGAGCAGCTAGCTACAATACCGTTATCTACTGCAAGTGAGGTAGATGAAGCGGTAGCGGTTGCAAAAATTGCGCAAAAAAGCTGGGCATTAGTACCTGCACCTAAACGTGCTGACTATTTATATGCCATCGGTCAAAAAATGAAAGAGAAGAAGGAGCATTTGGCGACCGTTTTAACAAAAGAAATGGGGAAGGTTATTGAAGAAGCTAGGGGTGAAGTACAGGAAGGAATAGACATGGCTTACTATATGGCTGGTGAAGGGCGACGGTTATTTGGGGAGACAACACCGTCAGAGCTAGCTAATAAATTTGCCATGAGTGTACGGGCACCTATTGGCGTTGTAGGTTTAATAACTCCGTGGAATTTCCCTGTAGCGATTGCGACTTGGAAGTCATTCCCTGCAATAGTTGCTGGCAATACGTTCATTTGGAAGCCGTCAAATGAGACGCCAATGATGGCGTATGAGATGGGCAAAATTTTTGAAGAAGTTGGCTTACCAGGCGGAGTGGCAAATATCGTCTTTGGTACGGGGCCAACAGTTGGAACAGCATTGATTGAACATCCAGATGTTAAGGTCATTTCATTTACCGGCTCTACAACAACAGGTAGTAAAGTAGCAGAGTTAGGTGGTAAACACCTGAAGAAGATTTCATTAGAGATGGGTGGAAAAAATGCAGTCATAGTTATGGATGATGCTGATTTACAGCTAGCTACTGAAGGTATCTTATGGAGTGCATTTGGCACTGCCGGTCAAAGATGTACGGCATGTAGTCGCGTGATCGTGCATAAAGATGTAAGAGAGGAACTAGAAAAACGTCTATTAGACGAAATGAAAAAGCTAACAATTGGGGACGGCCTGGATGAAGGTGTGAAGATTGGACCTGTGATTAACAAAGCCGCATTGGAAAAGATTAATCACTATGTGCAAATCGGCAAAAAAGAAGGGGCGACGTTGTTAGCTGGAGGTAGAATTTTATCTGAGCCTCCTTACGATAAAGGGTTTTATTATGAGCCTACACTATTTACCAACGTGAAACCTGACATGATTATTGCACAGGAAGAAATCTTTGGTCCGGTCGTTTCTTTAATTGAAGTAGCAAGTTTGGATGAAGCAATCGAAGTAAACAATAGCGTAAAATTTGGCTTATCCAGTTCAATTTTCTCACAAGATGTGAATACGATTTTCCGCGCGCAACGAGATTTAGATACAGGTATTGTTTATGTGAATGCTGGCACAACAGGTGCTGAAATCCATTTGCCATTCGGCGGCACAAAAGGTACGGGGAACGGTCACCGTGACTCGGGTGTAGCTGCTTTAGATGTCTATACAGAATGGAAAAGTATTTATGTAGACTATAGCGGTAAATTACAAAGAGCACAAATCGATACAGAATAACAGATCAATGAAAGGGGATGTTCTTGATGAAAGTTGTTGTATTAGGTGCAGGTTTAATGGGGAAAGAGGTAGCTCGTGATTTAATAAAAAATAGCAAAGTGGAGCGTGTATTTTTAGGGGATATAGACGTGAAAATAGCGCAGAACTTTGTGGACACTTTAAATACAGATAAGATTGAAGTTGTAGAGCTTCATGCTGAGCGCGATGACTCGTTATTGGAAGTTATCTCAAAAGGCAATGTAGTTGTTAATGCATTGTTCTATTCCTTTAATGAGCGTGTTGCAAGAGCAGCGATCGCAGCTGGTGTCCATTCCGTGGATTTAGGTGGTCATATTGGCGGTGTAACAGAAAAAATATTAGATCTCGACGATGAGGCAAAAGCAAAAGGTGTAACCATTATTCCAGACTTGGGTGTTGCTCCAGGTATGGTCAACATTTTAGCGGGTTACGGTGCTTCGAAATTAGATGAGGTAGAATCTATTAAACTATTTGTAGGCGGTATTCCAACAGAGCCGAAGCCACCTCTTCACTATACACGTGTATTTTCCCTAGATGGTGTCTTTGATCATTATACAGAGCCGTCAAAAATGATTCAAAAAGGTAAACTTCAAGAAGTTCCGTCATTATCAGGTGTTGAACCTATTTATTTCAAAGATTTTGGTGTGCTTGAGGCTTTTTATACATCTGGCGGTATATCGACATTGTATAAGACATTCCCGAATGTCCAAACACTAGAATATAAAACAATCCGTTATAAAGGACATGCAGAGAAGTTTAAGTTATTAGCAGATTTAGGATTCCTCGATGCTAGTAATAAGGTAGAGGTAGAAGATCAAGAAGTTTCTGTGCGTCCAGTTGTTCGTGAGGCACTTAAAAAGAAACTCGAGCTTGGTACAAAACCTGATGCAGTGCTACTACGCGTAATTGTAGCAGGTGAAAAAGCGCAACAACAAGTGACTTATGAGTTCGAAATGGTTGTGTGTAAAGATATGACCATTAATGAAACGGCCATGGCTCGTGCAACAGCAAATACAATTTCTGTCGTTGCTCAAATGATTGGGGAAAATAAAATTACTGAGCGCGGTGTATTTGCACCTGAATCAATTGTACCGGGAGACATTTATATTAAAGAGATGGCAAAACGTGGTGTTGTCATTAAGGAGACATCTCATATATCAGCAATGATTGTGAAATGGTAGGTGCTTGGTCATGAATTTTGAATTTACCACTGAGCAAGAAATGCTACGTAAAACAGTGCGGCAGTTTGTGGATGCTGAGATTATGCCACATATTGCGAAGTGGGATGCTGAGGGTGGCTTCAATCCGAAAATTTGGTCAAGACTTGCTGAGCTAGGTTTAATGGGTGTTTGTGTACCAGAACAATACGGTGGTAGTGGGATGGATTACAATGCACTCGCCATCGTTTGTGAAGAGCTTGAACGTGGCGATACAGCGTTTCGTACAGCTGTTTCAGTTCATACAGGTTTAAATAGCATGACGTTAATGCAATGGGGAACAGAGGCTCAAAAACAGCAATATCTTGTTCCGCAGGCAAAGGGAGTTCGGATTGGGGCATTTGGTTTAACAGAGCCTGGAGCAGGGTCAGATGTAGCTGCAATGTCTACCACCGCAGTAAGGGATGGAGATTTTTACGTGTTAAATGGACAGAAAACATGGATTTCCTTATGTGATCTAGCTGACCATTTTATCGTTTTTGCCTACACTGATAAATCGAAAAAGCATCATGGCATTAGCGCATTTATCGTAGAGCGTTCGATGACGGGCTTTACATCGAAGGCCATTAAAGGTAAATACGGTATTCGTGCTGGTAATACGGGCGAGCTCTTTTTCGAAAATCTACGTATACCTGTAAAGAATCGCCTTGGAGAAGAGGGAGAAGGCTTTAAAATTGCCATGTCTGCGCTAGATAATGGTCGTTTTACAGTAGCTGCAGGTGCTGTCGGTCTTATTCAAGCATGTCTTGAGGCGAGTGTGAAATACTGTCATGAACGCGAAACATTTGGTAAGCCTATTGGCGAGCACCAACTAGTAGGGCAAATGATTGCTAAAATGGAAGCGGGCTATCAAATGAGCCGCTTACTTGTATATCGTGTTGGAGAGTTGAAAAACAAAGGTTTACGTAATACGCGGGAGACATCATTAGCAAAATGGCAGGCTTGTGATTTTGCGAATAAAGCTGCAGATGATGCTGTCCAAATTCATGGAGCATATGGTTATTCGGATGAATATCCAGTCGCTCGTTATTTACGTAACTCGAAAGCACCAGTTATTTATGAAGGCACGCGGGAGATTCATACGATTATGCAGGCTGACTATGTATTAGGAAAACGTCAAGATAAATCATTGGCAAAAATGCTACCAAAATGGCCATTTGAAGAATAGTCGTTTTATGATGACTTTTTATGAATGGATCTAAAGTTAATTAGACTTCTTGGAATATTCTAAGTGAAATTTTTTAAAGAAAAAGCCGATTTCCTAAACGTTAAGGGGATAATCGGCTTTTTCTTTAGTGACCGTAGAGAGAAAATGATTAGTTAGGGATCCGAATTTCGGATTCTTTTTTTATGTTAAAGAATGGAATTATGGTCTAATTGTGTCTTAGCGTTCAAATTATACAAGAAAATATTACTAAAAATAACATTTTATATTGCCTTATTCACATAATATGTTATTTTTAGATGGGCAATATAGTTCCAAATAATCAACGTATTACGGATTTGCAAAGGTAGTACTATAGGAGGATTTGTTATGAAGAAATTAAAACTCAATCAAGTGTTAATTGGAGTAAGTACAATGGCACTGTCGTTCGGAGCGTTACAAGCAGAAGCATCGGCAGCAGAAAAAACGCCTTATAATGTATTACAAATGAAGCCTGTGGGCATATATACGGCGAAAGATGAAATCGCACATTCTACAACGGCTGATGAAACATTATCATTTGAAAAACGTTTGGAAATGGGGGATTTTTCGGAACAACCAGCTCCAACTATAAAGCTTGCTGAAACGAAGCAATTGCAGGATAAGTATTCGATGGAAGAGCTTACTAGAATGAGCGATAGTGAGCTAATTGATACGCTAGGAAATATTCGTTGGTATCAAATTACAGACCTATTCCAATTCAATACTGAAACAAAAGCTTTTTATCAAAATAAAGAACGTATGCAAGTTATTATTGATGAATTAGGGAAAAGAGGAAGTTCTTTTACGAAAGATGATTCAAAGGGTATAGAAACATTTGTTGAGCTATTGCGCTCTGCTTTCTATTTAGGATTTTATAATAAGGAACTAAGTTATTTAAACGAGAGAAGTTTCCAAGATCTATGTTTACCAGCATTAAAGGAAATGGCTAAAAATCCGAACTTTAAACTTGGTACAGATGAGCAAGATAAAGTGGTATCTGCCTATGGGAAATTAATCGGCAATGCTTCAAGTGATGCAGAAACAGTTCAGTATGCTGCGAAGATTTTAAAACAGTATAACGAAAATCTCTCTACATATGAAAGCGACTCTTTAAAAGGGCAAGCAATCTATGATTTAATACATGGCATTGATTATGACTTGCAGTCGTACTTGCATCAGGCAGGTAAAGAAGCGAATACGACGATGTGGTATGGAAAGATTGATAGTTTCATCAATGAAGTGAATAACATTGCTCTTATACATAATGTAACGAATAACAATAGTTGGTTAATCAATAATGGCATTTATTATGCAGGGCGTTTAGGAGGATTCCATAGTAATCCAAATATAGGTTTAGAAGTTGTTACACAAGCAATGCAAATGTATCCCTATTTAAGTGAAGCTTATTTTGTAGCAGTCGAACAACTTACTACAAATTATGATGGAAAAGACTATAGTGGTAATGCAGTAGATTTAGAGAAAATGCGTGAAGAGGGCAAGAAGCAGTATTTACCGAAAACATATACATTTGATAATGGCTCGATTGTCTTTAAAACGGGAGCTAACGTAACAGAAGACAAAATTCAAAGATTATACTGGGCTGCAAAAGAAGTAAAAGCACAATATCACCGTGTAATTGGCAATGATAAAGCATTAGAGCCAGGTAATGCTGACGATGTATTAACAGTTGTCATTTATGACTCTCCAGATCAATATCGATTAAATCGTCAATTGTATGGCTATGAAACAAATAATGGTGGTATTTATATTGAAGAGAAGGGAACGTTCTTTACATATGAACGTACGCCGGAGCAAAGTATTTATAGTTTAGAAGAGTTGTTCCGCCATGAATTCACACATTATTTACAAGGAAGATACGAGGTTCCTGGTTTATTCGGAACAGGAGATATGTATCAAAATGAACGACTAACATGGTTCCAGGAAGGAAATGCGGAATTCTTTGCAGGATCAACACGTACAAATGATATAGTTCCACGTAATAGTATTATTAGTGGCTTATCATATGAACCATCACAACGCTACACTGCTGAACAAACAATGTTTGCAAAATATGGATCATGGGATTTTTATAATTATTCATTTGCACTGCAGTCTTATATGTATAATCATCAATTTGACACATTTGTTAAGATTCAAGATTTAATTCGTGCGAATGATGTGAAAAATTATGATAAGTATCGTGACGTATTAAGTAAAGATCCACAACTGAATGCGGAATACCAAGCGTATATGCAGCAATTGATTGATAATCAAGAAAAGTACGTGGTGCCACAAGTATCAGAAGATTATTTAATGAAACATGACCCAAAAGCGTTAAATGAAGTAGTACAAGAAATTGCAGATGTTGCTAACGTAAAAGATGCGAAAATTACAAAACATAAGTCTGAATTTTTTAATACATTTACAGTCGAAGGTACGTATGTGGGTAGTGCAACAAAGGGTGAATCTAAAGACTGGAAAACGATGAGTGAACAAGTGAACCAAGTACTAGATCAACTGTCGCAAAAAGAGTGGAGCGGCTATAAAACAGTGACAGCGTATTTTGTAAACTACCGTGTGAATGCAGCAAACCAATTTGAATATGATATTGTTTTCCACGGCATTGCGACAGATGAAGGAGATCATCAAGCGCCTATAGTAAAGATAAATGGTCCATATGCTGGAGTCGAAAATGAAAAAATCCAGTTCAAGAGTGATGGTTCAAAAGATAACGATGGAGAAATCGTTTCTTATCTTTGGGATTTTGGTGATGGAAAAACAAGTGAAGAGGCAAACCCTACTCATGTATACGAAAAAGATGGAACATACAATGTGACATTAACGGTGAAAAATGATAAGGGAATAGAAAGTAAAGATCGTACAATTGTATCTGTACGAAAAGGCGTACAAACAGAGAAACCTCATCCAGAAGAAGCGAAGATCATTCCATTTAATACGCCTCTAAAAGGTGATTTGGTTGGTGATGATGATACGGATGTATACACATTCGATGTTACAGCTGCAGAAGATATCGATATTTCTGTCTTAAATGAAAATCAAATTAGCATGACATGGGTGCTTTATCATGAGTCTGATAAGCAAAATTATGTAGCGTATGGGCAGGAAGATGGAAATAGTATAAAAGGTAAACTTCATGCGGAACCAGGAAAGTATCATCTATATATTTATAAAGTTGATAATGAAAACGGGACATATACAGTAAATGTACAAAATAGTGGACAAAAAACAGAGCAAGAACCAAATAATCGTCCGGAAGAAGCGAATATGATTCCATTTAATAAGTCTTTAAAAGGTAGCTTGATGGATGATGATCATACGGATGTATACACATTCGATGTTACGTCTCCAAAAGAAATCGATATTTCTGTCCTGAATGAAAATCAAATTGGCATGACATGGGTGCTTTGTCATGAGTCTGATATGCGAAATTACGTAGCATATGGACAGGAAGATGGCAATACTATAAAAGGTAAATATAATGCGAAACCAGGCAAATATTATTTATACATTTATAAATTTGATAATGAAAACGGGACATATACAGTAAATGTACAATAATTATATTTTTAAGAAATAAGTTTTAGTTTCAATAGTAGAGGCTGATCTGATCTCTATTTAAAAGAACAGCAGCTAACGTAGAATACATTAGCTGCTGCTCGTAATTAAGACGAGAGGGATTCACTTCCTCTCGTTTTTTTAATGATAAAAAATTCGGAATAATGTAACTTTCCTATTCTTTGGTAGTCTAATTCATAAACAAGTTTATGAAAGGGAGGAATAATAATGAAAAGGAATTGGTTAGCAATTTTACTCATCGCAGTACTAGCTATTTTGCCAGGGATTATTATGCTGGACTCGACCCAAAAAGTTGAGGCACAAACTAAGAGTAAGAGTACAACTACCTATAGCTGGCAAGTATCCTTTACTGAGGCACTAAAAGAAAGCGCAGTAGCGGAAGACAATGTTTACGTAACAAATAGCAAAAATAAAAGGGTAACAGCAACAGTAACATTCGGGGAAGATAAACAGACAATGATCGTAAGTGATTTAGTACCTGGAAGCTATAAATTACATGTGAAGAAAGAAGCGTTTGTACTAGATGGACCTAAAACAACATCGCAAGTAATAGCATTTACCATCATTGAAAAGCTTGAAGCTGTAAAATCAGAAAAAGAACTACAACAATATTTCGAAACACTTTTAGCTAACTCACAAAAAGAACGGAATGAGGCAACCATAGAACTGGCAAAGAGTGAAGACAAAGCGAGTGCAGACAATTCCTCTACAACGAATAATCAGGTCGAAGGAGTGGAAGAAGGGGATATTGTAGTTGTTAAAGATGGCTTTATTTATGCTGTAAAAGATCAAGGCATTACTGTAGTAAATGCTAAAGATCCGAAAAAATTACAGTTAGCAACTACAATCAAGCTGAAGGAGTCACGATATATTTCGAAGCTAGCCTTATATGGTAATTTATTAATAGTGATTGGGGATGAATATTTAGAAAAAGCAGGCACAAGCATGTCGACAGCCTCTTTGTATGATATTTCAAACCCTAACAATCCGAAGCTTATACGTGAAGTAGGGCAAGAGGGATATTTAAACGATATTCGAATTACAGATGATACATTATATTTAATCGGGAATATGTATCCGAATTATTGGATGCTTAGAGAGCAAAAAACGCCGGATTTAAAACCGAAAACATTTGATAGTGTAGAAGGAAATGAGTACAAAAGTTTACCTCTAGAGAAAATTTCTATTTTACCGAATACAATGGATGGAACATATAGCTTAATTACAGCAGTGGATTTAAAAAATGGTGCAAAGACAACTGCGAACACTAAGGGGTACTTAGGTGGTAGTAGTGGACTTTATATGTCGGACAATGCACTTTATTTAACAACACCAGTTTATGATGGAAATCGGGTGCCTGCTTCGGGTCGCATGATGGATATGATCTGGATACCGAGAACAACTAATACACAAGTTTTTAAATGGAATATTGATGGAACTGCCATGAATTTTGTAGGTACTACGGAAGTAAAAGGAACCGTGTTAAATCAATATTCAATGGATGAGTATAAAGGCAATTTCCGCATCGTTACAACCGAAGGAAATGCGTGGGATGAACAAAAAATATCTCGAAATCACCTATTTATTTTGGATGGAAATTTACAAGAGCTCGGTGCAGTAAAAGATTTAGCTCCAGGTGAAAAAGTATATTCTGCACGCTTTATGGGCGAAAAAGCATATGTAGTAACATTTAAGGAAGTGGATCCATTGTTTGTTATTGATGTCGCAAATCCGAAAAAGCCAACAGTGCTTGGTGAGCTAAAGATTCCAGGCTTTAGTAACTATTTGCATCCATTAGACGATACACATTTAATCGGTATTGGCTATGATACCGAGCAACGCTATGATGCATATTCGAAGCGGAATTTTACGGTCACAACTAATATGAAAATGTCATTGTTTGATGTTTCAGATTTCAAAAATCCAACGGAGCAATCGACAGTAAAAATAGGCGGAGAAGGCTCGTACTCTGAAGTTCAATACAATCCGAAAGCACTATTCCGCAACAAGGAATACAATTACTTCGGTTTCCCGGTTGTCCTGTATGATGCAGGGAAGGGTGATGAAGTCGTCTACAAAGGTCAAGGCGCGCAAATCTATGAAATCACTGCAGATAAAGGAATCGTCCTAAAAGGAAATATTGTGAATAAAAGCACTGGCGATCAGTATGAAAATTGGGAGCAGCGTGTACAGCGAGTAGTCTATATAGGTGACGCTCTTTACACAGTAGCGAACAATGAAGTGAAGAGCTATCAGCTAAAAGACTTCAAACCACTTGATACATTAACTGTAAAATAAAAAGAAAAGTCCAATAACCTCGATCTTGAGGTTATTGGGCTTTTCTTGTGGTTATTTTTGACGATATGGAAGAATTTCCGATACTGTCACGAATTCATAGCCTTGCCCTTGTAAATAAGCAAGAACGGAATCAAGACCATCGGCAGTCGATTGATGAATATCATGCATTAAGACAATGGCGTTATTGTGTAAATTATTTTTGACATTAGGTAGTAACTGTTGCGCATTGCGATACTTCCAATCTAATGTATCGATCGACCATAAAACAACAGGAACTGAAATTTGACTGTTGATCGTATCGTTTGTTGCTCCGTACGGTGGTCTAAATACAGTTGGCTTTTGGTTAAGGGCCTTTTCTATCTCCGCAACTGTAGAAGTGTATTGATTTACTGCCGACTCTAGTGACAGTTTTGTTAATACAGGATGGTTCCATGAATGATTACCTATTTCATGTCCTCGTGCAAGAACATCTCTTGCGATATCAGGATAATATTGTACACGACTACCAAGCATAAAGAAGGTAGCTTTTGCGTGATATTTATCAAGAGTATCTAATATCTGTTCTGTAACCTTTGGATGTGGACCATCATCAAAAGTTAAGGCAATGCGCTTTTTGTTTGGATCACCTGTATTAGTTGGCTTTACCGGCTTTTCCATAGCAATCTGGAAATCAGAGGCTAACAATGGATTGATAAGTGATAGTGGGAGCTTCACAATTGGTGGACCTGCTGCTCCGCTAGCAATCTCATACTCATCAAAATAGAATTGTATCGAATCATCAACGATAGCAAAGCGATTAAAGTTAGACCACTTCGGTTCAGTTGACTTTATTAAATCTTCCTTGAAAAGCTCATCCTTTAACTTAAGGTTTTGTTGTAAGTCGTTACGTACATGAGTAGCTAACACCGATAAATTGTTTTTATCGTTGTTCAACAATGTTTTAATGGAAATTAGTTCACCAGTTTCCTGATTGATGAAGAATGTTTTTGTTGAAACCTCGGGGTTGGCGCCGCCTGTATACAACATTTTTGTTAGCACAAAGGAATAGTATTTCTTTTGATATGGAAAAGTTTCCAAACTAATATTAAGCTCACCCATTACCTCTTTATCTTTATTTTCTTTCATAGATGACAGATAGTTTTCTTTTGAATCCGTTATGTACTGTAATACAGCATCGTTAAAAGCTTTATTATCTGTTTCTGGATAGTGAATAGCAAAAGGTGTTCGCTTATCATTAGAGACATCTGTTACAATACGTATACCTGGAAACGCAGAGCTATCTGTGGATAGGTTACTCTTTATTGAATCTGAAGTTGTCTCTTTAGAGGCACTAATTTTTTGAAACTTAAAGTCATCTTTTGATAGGATGATGACTAAAATAATAGTTGTTAATGTAATGATGAGGCCAATTAATAGGAAATCAATCATTGGGCCGCGTTTTTTTCTGCGTTCCGGCATTTTTGTGGATACGCTCCTTTCCTTATTTAGTTTTTTAGACTGCTTATAAAATCAGACGTGTTAGTCATTGAAAAAGTTATACGAATCTATGAAGTTTTGCTATCAATTTATGGGAAACCCATCTCCATGAAAAAATTACTCAGTAGCTACCATTTTTAGTATATGAAAGCCAAAGTACTTTGGTTAAAAGTTTAAAAAATTTTTTGTTGAGTTTTTATTTGCAGTTCGATACTATTGGCAAGGAACCCTTTAAAGGAGGCAGATAACTGTAATGGTTTTACATGAAGTGGACAATGAATTTACGATTGACTGCTTATTGCTTGCAGGTCGAATTATGATTGAAAGTGGTGCAGAAACATACCGTGTGGAGGATACAATGCTACGCATGGCACATTCTCAAAATATGCTAGATGCGCAATGTTATGCTACACCTACAGGGATCATTTTTTCGTTAGGCAAGACACAGCCGACGAGAATTACATCAATTTCCAACAGGGTAACAGATTTGCAAAAAATAGCCTTGGTAAATTCAGTATCTCGGAGACTCACATCTCACATGATAACATTAGAAGAAGCTTATGACGAGCTAAAGTCGATACAAAAAACAAATTATTTTTTACCAATTTATATTCAAGTCATATCAGCGGCTCTTGCGAGTGGTTGTTTCCTAATAATGTTTAAGGGAGGATGGTCTGATTTCCTTTTTGCATGTTTAGCAGGGGGATTAGGCTTCCTAGTACTTTTATTGATAAATGATTTAACAAAAGTGAAATTTTTCGCAGAATTTACAGCTTCTTTAGTAGTAGGGTCTATAGCTGTCTTTTCAGTGAAATATGGCCATGGTACAGAAATAGATAAAATTGTTATTAGCTCCGTTATGCCACTAGTACCAGGTATTTTGATCACGAATGCCGTTCGGGATTTAATAGCAGGTCATTTTATGTCGGGGATGGCGAAGGGTGTAGAGGCCTTTTTAACAGCTTTTGCAATCGGTGCAGCTATTGCTGTCACTCTATCGTTTTAGGAGGCAGACGACATGGACTATATCGTACAGTTGATTCTCAGTTTTTTTGCGACGACAGGTATCGCAATTATTTTTAATGTACCTAGAAGAAATCTAGTTTATTGTGGTTTTGTTGGGGTAGTAGGCTGGATGATTTACTTCATTCTAACAGAACATGGCATGGATATAGTATATGCCTCATTCTTTAGTTCTTTTATAATTGCTATCGTTTCCCATTTGTATGCTCGGCGCTTCAAAATGCCAATGATTATTTTTATTGTCGGCGGTATTATCCCGTTAGTTCCGGGAGGTATGGCTTATAATGCAATGAGAAATATTGTAGAGGATGATTATATACAAGGGCTACAGTATGGATTAAAGGCATTTTTAATTACAGGTGCCATCGTTATAGGACTTGTGTTTGCAGAGGTACTAATACAGCTTATTTTCCGTTCTGTACGTACTGGTAAAGCGAGATTCCAAAAGGTCTATAAGAAATAAGACACTCATCAAATGAATGAGCACAGCGGATAAAACAAATATAAAAAAGGAGGTGCGTTTATAAACGTAACCTCCTTTTTCAAATTACTATTTAACTAGTAATGCTTCAATTTCCTCTGCGTGAATTGGTTTACTAATATAGTAACCTTGAATAGCGTCACAGCCATAAGAAATCAAAAGATCTGCTTGTTCAGCGGTTTCGACACCTTCTGCTACAACTTTAAGTTCCATAGATTTTCCGAGTTGCACCATACCGTGCATTAGCTTTTGCGTTTTTTCGGACTTTAATAAAGAACTTGTAAATGTTTTATCGATTTTTAATGTATCTATTGGTAAAATTTGCATATATCTAAATGAACCATACCCGGTACCGAAATCATCTAGTATAAAGGAAATACCTTCATTTTCAAGCTTACGCATTTGCTGTGTGATAAAGGTAGCAGCTTCTGCTTCTAGCGCAAATTTCTCAGTGATTTCGATTTGAATAAGGCTTGCAGGACAGCCGGTTTTTGCCAAAGTTCCAAGGATTGACTTTGCCATGTTTTTATCACGGAATTCGCGTACAGAAGAGTTAATGGATACTTTTAAATTAAGACCAGCTTTTTGCCAGATTAGCGCCTGTTCACAAGCTTTTTCTAGCATAAAGGAACCGATATTATTAATAAGACCAGTTTCCTCAGCGATTGGAATAAGCTCATCTGGTGAAACAACGCCAATTACTTCATCTTCCCAACGGACTAGTGCTTCTACAGCTGTAATTTTTCCTGTATAAACATCAATTTGTGGCTGATAGAGGACTTTTAGATTTTTTTGGTCAAGAGCCTGAAGTAAACGTTTTTCAATTAAAGCTTTACGATTTAATGCTTTATGTGTTGCTTTGGATAGTGAGACGATTTTATCGCCACCTGCTTCACGGACAGTTGTGATAGTAGCAATGGATGCCTTCATTAGTTGGGAGAATGTAGTTTGATCCTCTGGATAACGTGTAATTCCGCCACTAATAGAAATAGGGACAGCAACATTACTGTTATAAATTGGATGTTGTTGTAAGTAAGACAAGAAGCCTTGAATAAACCATTCACTTAATGGTGTAATCACGACAAAATCATTTTCGTTAATACGTGCCATTGTGCTATCTTGGAAGTACATTTTTATACGATTTGTAAACTCTACAATAAGACTTTGACCGATTTGCTGATCATGTAACTCTTTTAATGTATAAAATTTATCAATACTCAAATAGACAAAAGAAAAGTTTCTTTCATCCTCAATCATATTGGAAATCACTTTTTCAAGTCGATGTGCATTCATCAGACCAGTTTCTGTATCAATATAAGCAATTTTTTCCAGCTGATGTTGAATTGACTTGGACTTGGTGATATCCTTTTCAATTAATAAAAATTGTTGCTCATTTGTTTCGATATTAAATGTAGGGATAGCTGTTAGTAGTACCCAATAAGACTGACCTGCTTTTGTAACTTTTTCGACTTCACCTTGCCACGTTTGGCCAATGTTTAAATTCCGCCAGATGGTATTTGTGATCTTTTCGCTTTCTTTATTTTCAGGGAACAATTGCCAAAACGTTTTACCAATCACGCGTTTTGGTGTCCATTGACTCGTTTTTAGAAATTCATTATTACATTCTAAAATAAACCCATCATGATCAAGTGTAACTGTCATAAATGTCGAGTCTAATCCCTTTTTTAAGTCTACGAGAGTGCTGCTACTTGAGACAGAATTAATCATTAACTCTGGGAGCATGAACATCATAAGAACGAAATGCTTTCCTTGTTCAGTAAATGGTTTAGCTAGTAGCGCTGTTGTAATTTCTTCATTTGTATACGTTTTTAATTGAATTTGATTGATATACGTGCTGTCATTATTTTGCATAATAGCTTGAAAGGTTTCTAATGAAAGCTGACGTAGTAAATTTTCATGAATGAATAAAGTGGTATGTTCTTTAATAGTAGTATCTGAAAAATCAAATAGCTGTTCAGCAAGCTTTCCCAAATTTATAACTTGTCCTTCTTGATTCAAGACAATAGCAGGAAAAGGAAGTGAATTTAAATAATGTTCATCGATCGTAAATGATTTATGCATATGACTCATGATTATTCGATCTCCTTGAGTAATCTATATATACTATTATTATAGTTAATTATCGGGAATTAGTCATTATGAATATGATTGTAAATATTTGATAATAAAAAATTTCGGGACTTTTTTAGTTGGGAATAAGGAAAATATTGAAGAAAAATAACATTTTTTAGTATGAATATAGGGATCTAGAATTATGTGGAAAGATTAAAAAATAGTTTTAATCGTCTCCTGTGCGATAATACGGGGAGAACCCGGACCTTAAATGGAGTTGTTACTCACAATACACCATTCCATAGTTAACAATTCGTTATTGGGTGCAGGTATTTCATTACCTACATATTTATCTTCATTCAGTGGGTGTCCTAACACCTACTGATAAATTGCCACAGGACGTGGCTATCTTAAACTGGGCTCCTCTATGTATTTTCAATTTCTAGCACCGATATTTGTTGTTGCCTATGTCTCTCTTAGTTTAAGGAAATGGCCATCGAAATATCAAGTGATAAGGATTATTGGTACACTTTTAGGTCTTTCTCTCCTACTAATGAACGCTTCATTGGATGATTTATTAGTTAGTAGTAAAGCCTTATTGTAGGGAGTAGCGATTGGTCTTACGATGCCGTCTACACATTGTACCCTGCAAGTTTGAAAAAAGAATGAAGTGTACTACTTGTACGGGGAATGCTTATAGGAGGATTCGCATGAGAGATTAATTGTTGCATTTGGAGTCAAATCTGTTGTTTTTCCGCTATTTTAAGTAGAAACAAGATGATTTCTAGTATTAAACCGCTACAGCAATGGTTATTCAGTATCGTGTTTGGTACATCGCTAGGTTTGAGCAATTAGTGGATGTCTTCGTTATGCTTGTTTATTTAACATGGCTTTCTGTAGGTAAAGAAAAAGCGTAAAAATACTATCTGTATAGGAGTTATTCACTATATTTGAAATTTGTGGAACTCCTTTCTGATGATAAGGGGGAAGAATATGAAAGAAATTTTTTCCTATGTGAAGCCTTATAAATGGACTGCGTTTATCGCGTTATGCTTAATGCTGTTGGAATTGTTTGTGGAGCTCGCTCAGCCACTTATCATGGCTAAAATCATAGATGATGGAGTACGTGCTCAAAATCAAGGGATGATTTGGCAATGGGGAATTGTTTTACTTGGCTTATCGTTCGTAGCCTTTATAGCCGGTGTTGTTAATTCGTATTTTTCATCGCATACAGCTCAGAGTTTCTCCTATGATTTACGAAATGCATTGTTTGAAAAAATACAATCCTTTACATTAACCACTTATCAAAAATTCTCAACAGCTTCTCTTATTACAAGGTTAACGAATGATGTAACGCAAGTTCAGACGGTGCTGTTTATGAGTTTGCGTATTATGCTTCGTGCACCACTTGCCGTTGTTGGCAGCATCGTTATGGCCTTTGTAGTAAATGCTAAATTAGCGTTGTTTTTAGTTATTGGCGCACCGATTATTTTGATTTTTCTTATTTTTATGGTGACAAAAGGTGTGTCTTATTTTGGGCTTGTGCAAAAAAGAATGGATCGTTTGAATCGTGTACTACAGGAAAATTTACAGGCTATACGATTAGTGAAGGCTTATTTACGTGGTGCGTATGAGGCCTCTCGTTTCGATGAAGTTGCCTCACGCTTAAAAATAGATACTGTAAAGGCTTTACGCACAATGGAGTATATTATGCCTGTGCTGTTATTCATCATGAATATGAGTCTGCTTGCAGTACTGTGGTTTGGGACAAAACAAATAGCTTCAGGTACAACACCGCTCGGAGATGTAGTTGCCATTGTCAATTATGCGATGCGTATGACAGGCTCGTTTTCGATGTTTGCTTTTATTATTATTTTTTATGCGCGTGCAAAAACCTCCGCAGAACGTATGGCAGAAGTTCTTTCAACTAAGAATGAGATAGAGCTACCATCATCTTCAGAGAAAACGTCTAAAGGCTTGAATTTTGGAGAGTTAGCTTTTGAGCATGTTAGTTTTACTTATCCTGGGGAAGACTCACCTGTATTATCTGATGTAAGCTTCCAAGTGAAATCTGGTGAAAAGCTTGCCATTATGGGGGCAACTGGTGCAGGGAAATCTACGTTGTTACAGCTTATTCCACGTTTCTACGAAGTGACTGAAGGTAAAATAGTAGTAGAGGGGAAAGATGTACAGCAATGGGATTTACAAGAGCTGCGTGAAATCATCGGCTATGTTCCACAACAATCATTATTATTTACAGGAAGCATTGCGGATAATGTTCGTTGGGGCGATGCAGAGGCTGAAATGGATGCAGTGCTACAGGCTACAATGCAAGCACAAATTCATGCTTCTGTAGAGGATTTCCCGAATGGTTATGAGACAAAAGTCGGTCAGAAGGGTGTTAACCTTTCAGGCGGTCAAAAACAAAGATTATCGATTGCAAGAGCGTTATTAAGAAAAGGGCATATTTTAATGCTTGATGATAGTACAAGTGCACTTGATGTTAAAACCGAGCAGGCATTATGGGAAGCTTTGAGTGAAGAACAAGCAACAATGCTAGTAGTCACTCAAAAAATTCGGACAGCTAAAGGTGCAAGTCGCATCTTACTCATTGATGCAGGAAAAGTGGTTGCATATGGGACGCACGAAGAGCTTTTACAAACGTCAGTGCTTTATAAAAAAATCGCAATCTCTCAACAGGAGGTGAAGGAATAATGAGATTTTTCCACAAGCCTTTTGGCTATGAGCCGATTTTGACGAAAGATGATGTGAGGCAAGTTGTTAAGAAAAAGAAGGGACCTCGTGCAACAGATTGGAAAAGCACACTACTACGTTTATGGAAAATAGTCGATGAACAACGTGTACTACTAATTATTGTGCTGTTACTTGTCTTGGCGAGTTCCATCTTGTCTCTTCTTGGACCGTATTTAATTGGTAAAATGATTGACATGTACGTAACGCATGGAGAGCTCACAGGACTTGAAAAAGGGATTATGCTGTTAATCGGCATTTATGCTCTATTAGCAATATCATTATTTTTGCAAAACTATTGGATGATTGGTGTTGCCCAACAAACCATATATAGATTACGAACGAGTGTCTTTGCTCATTTCCAAAGACTGCCGATTACCTTTTTTGATCGTCGTCAGCATGGAGAATTAATGAGTCGAATGACGAACGATATTGAAGCCGTTAGCTCAACATTAAATAGCTCCTTTATTCAAGTGTTTTCTAGTGTAGTAACGCTTACAGGAACAGTGATTATCATGCTAAGTCTAAGCCCCTTACTGACAGTATTAACGATGACCATTATACCGATTATGTTTTGGGCGATGCGTTGGATCACACGAAGAACCGCACCATTATTTAAGGAGCAGCAAGCGGCCATAGGAGCTTTGAATGGCATGATTGAAGAAACGATTTCGGGCCAACGAATTGTCAAAGCTTTCTCACAAGAAGAACGCATGAAAGCTGAGTTTCGCGAAAAAAGTTTACGCTTAAAAAGTACTGGCTTTTGGGCGCAGACATATTCAGGGTATATACCAAAGGTCATGAACTTTTTAAACAATATGAGTTTTACAATAGTAGCTGGTATTGGCGGAGTACTTGCTTTTTATGGGCATGTATCAATTGGCGTAATTGTTATTTTTACAGAATACGCGAGACAATTTACACGCCCTTTAAATGATTTGGCCAATCAATTTAATACCGTGCTGTCAGCGATTGCTGGAGCTGAGCGTGTATTTGCGTTACTGGATGAACAGCCCGAGGAGGAAGCTGCTTCAGCACGGGAGCATAAGCTATTAGGGCAAGTGAGCTTTCGACATGTGTACTTTAAATATGAGCAAGCAGCGGAAGCTTACACTTTGAAGGACATTAATTTTAACGTGGAGCCCGGACAAACGGTTGCTCTGGTTGGGGCAACCGGTGCAGGAAAAACAACGATCCTGCAGCTTATTGCAAGATTTTATGAAGTATCAAACGATGCGGTTTTATTTGATGGTGTAAACGTTCAGCAAATAGAACGACAAGCATTGCGCTCGCAAATGGCCTTTGTGTTACAGGATCCGTTTCTGTTCGAAGCGTCTGTACGTGAAAATATTCGTTATGGTCGATTAGATGCTAGCGACGAAGAGATAGAGGAAGCGGCGAAGCGTGCAAATGCACATGACTTTATCATGATGCTAAAGGATGGCTATGACACTGTACTTGCTGCAGATGGCAGTGGAATTTCGCAAGGCCAAAAGCAGTTATTATCAATAGCACGAGCTTTGATTGCTGATCCGAAAATTTTGTTGTTGGATGAGGCGACAAGTAGTATTGATACTGTTACGGAGCTTGCGATTCAAGAGGCTCTTGATGTGTTAATGCAGGGACGCACAAGCTTTGTTATTGCCCACCGTTTAAATACAGTACACAATGCCGATATTGTGCTTGTTATGCACAAAGGTGAGTTAGTTGAAGCAGGCCCTCAACAAAAATTAATGGAATCGGGTGGCATTTATGCGCAGATGTTACAATCTTCATCTCATCATCTTGATGAGTAGTGTGAAAATAACGATGTAATTATAAATCTTATTGATCCAGTATAAAAAAGAGTGATTTCGAACTTTTGGAATTGCTCTTTTTTAGTTGAAGTATGATTTTTAATCTATAATTTAAATGTAATTTATTGGGATAAATAGTATAATTAAGTATAGGTAGATTAAGAGGGATTAGTTCTTTTAGGTGAGGGAGCAACTAGATGCTCCCTGGCAGCAGAAATAGGGCCTGCAAATGAATGGGGTGTATAAAAATACATACCTTATTCTAGTAATTTTCAGTTTATAATCGTTAAAAATCATATAAAACCTTTTAATTTCACTATATTTGGAGTAAAATTGTTAATAAATAGAAATGATTAGAAGTGGTTAGTATATTTTGTTGCCAGCTTATTTTCTTTCTTGCTACAATAGGGCAATAGTCTGATACAAGAACGGAGTAAATGATGAATATTTCAGTGATGACAGTGTCTTTCCCGATAGATGGAGAAACATTAAATGAATTAAAATTATTGTGTGAAGAAGCGACCACACATGATTATCGTGTATATGAGACTGCTATGGGTTTGCCTATGGCGGGTTCCTTTGAAACGAAGGGATTTATGGTACTTGCATATGAAGATGACAAAGATGTATTAGTGGGTGCAGCTAGTGCAATAGATTTAATGGGACTGCATACATATGAATGGTCTTTAGTTGTAACACCTACGTACCGTCAAAAGGGAATTGGAACTGCTTTAGTGGAAGCTTTACAGGCTGGCCTCGAAGAGCGTGGGGCAGAAGGTCAATTGGCGGTAGTGATTGATGGATCGCCTTTTGGGCACATGTTTATTGAAAAGAAAGGCTTCACATATAGCTTTTCAGAGGCCACTTTAGAAACAAGAGCAGAGTCAGTAGAATTAAAGAATAATATCGAAATTATTCCTTATACAGATGAACAGGCAGAGTTGATTGCCATCTATAGTGCTGCGTTTGGAGATCTACCTGAGGAGTCTAAAGAGCTTATCGCTTTTAATACTTCAACTACTGGAAGAAAGCTATGGGTAGCCCGTAAAGATGGAGAAATTGTTGGAACAGTGACGACTGCCCAGGAAAATGAAATTCAATGGGTAACGGCATTGGCAGTGCATCCAAACTTTGAGGGGCAAGGAATTGGTACTGCAATGCTGTCATTTTCCAAAGATTATGCGAGCAAAACTGAAGCTAAATTCGTCATGCTCGATGTAGAAATTGACAATAGAAAAGCGCTTTCTGTTTATGAGAAGGCCGGCTTTATGAAAGCTCAACAAATAGACTATTATGTAAAACAATAAGTGAAGAGTGAGGAGTGTGCTCCTCACTTTTTTATGTTCGGCAATGAAGTCTGCACACCGGAAAAGGAAGTGAATTTTCAGGTAGAGATAAACGAACTACGTAAATGGATGGGGAAGACCTTGCTTTTTTTCCGAGGAACATCATTCGAATCCGTAATATATTTTTTCATGATATCTTATTTAGATTAACTGTAAAACATTAAACAAATGTCATATTAAAAGTTTAAAATCATTATAATAGGAAGTTTCTCGACGAAGTAAAAAACTATTAACTTTTTTAGAAAAAAGTATTGACGTTTTTAAATTAGGCGTGTAGTATTATACAAGTCGTTAAGACAGCTACTAAAAAACAGTTGAATTAGTTGTTGACATAGAGTTTACGACATGATACTATATGAAAGTCGCTGTTGAGAAAACGGCAACGAAATGAACCTTGAAAACTGAACAAGCAAAACGTAATCAATAAAGTTTTTAGTAACTAACCATGAGTTAGTGAACGAAACGAAATTTTGGACATC